>CAZPIZ010000020.1:0-6393 GCA_964586615.1 uncultured Acidimicrobiaceae bacterium
CCGGCTTTTCCGAGTGCTGCGATTGGCTGCCCTGGCTCTCAGCCTGGGCGCCTGTTCGATAATCGGAATCCCCGACTCTCCGCTCAACTCTCTCGATCCCAAGGGTCCTTTCGCAGAGCGGATCGACAACCTGTTCTGGCCGGTTTTCTGGATCGCGACGGTGGTCTTCGTCCTGGTGGAGGGGGCAGTGGTGGTGGCGGCCGTCGTCTTCCGGGATCGCGAAGGTCGCAAGGAGCCCCGCCAGATCCATGGCAACACCAAGCTCGAGATCCTCTGGACGGTTATTCCCGCAGCCATCCTGGCCTCGATTGCCGTTCCGACGGTCCGCGGGGTCTTCGAACTCACCGAATGCGGGGAAGGCGCCTATCCGGTCGAAATCATCGGACACCAATGGTGGTTTGAGTATCGATACCCACAGGAGAACATCGAAACCGCCAGCGTCCTGGTGATCCCGGCCGGCCGGGAGGTGTGCGCGTCGATGACCTCCGAGGACGTGCTCCACAACTTCTGGGTGCCAGCCCTCAACGGCAAGCGCTACCTGGTGCCGGGCCAGACAACGGTCCTCCGCCTCCAGGCCGACGACCCCGGCGTCTTTTGGGGTCAATGCGCCGAGTTCTGCGGGCTCTCGCACTCCTTGATGCGGGCCCAGGTGCGGGCGGTGACCGAGACCGCGTTCAGTGAATGGATCGCCGCCCAACAACAACCTGCCGTTGCACCAAGCGAAGGCACACCGGCCGGGGCCGGTCTCGAGGTGTTCCTCAACCGTGGTTGCACCCAGTGCCACAACATCGACGCCATCAACGAGATCGATCAGGCCGCCTTCAACGGGCCCGACCTCACCCACTTCATGGACCGCGGCGTGATCGCCGGCGCCTACAAGGAGTACTCGGTAGAGAACCTCAAAACCTGGCTCGCCAACCCTCCCAAGGAGAAGCCGGGGAGCTATATGCCGAACCTCGGTTTGACTCAGCAGGAGATCGACGACTTGGCTGCATTCCTGGAGACCTTGAATTGACCACAACCGCCGACCGCCCCACCACCATCTTCCGCCGACCGACGGCCGAAACCGGCTTCTGGTCGTGGATCACCACCGTCGATCACAAGAAGATCGGCGTCCTGTACGGCTACACCGCCTTCTTCTTCTTCATCGTCGGAGGTCTCGAGGCGCTGTTCCTTCGAATCCACCTCGCCTCGGCCGAGAACGGCTTCCTGTCGGCAGCCGACTACAACGGGCTTTTCACCACCCATGGAGTCACGATGATCTTCCTGGTGGTGATGCCGATGTCGTCGGCATTCATGAACTACCTGTTGCCCCTGATGATCGGCGCCCGCGACGTCGCCTTCCCCCGCCTCAACGCCCTTTCTTATTGGATCTTCCTCTTCGGCGGGATCTTCCTCTATTCGGGCCTGCTCTTCTCGGCCATAGTCCCTCCTGCGGGCGTGGCCGGGATCTCGGGCAACCTCGACCCCAGCGTCACGCGCAACTTCGGTGCGCTCCCCGACGGTGGCTGGTTCATGTACCAACCCAACGCCGGGCCCAACTTCTCCCCCAGCACGTCCCTCGACTTTGCGGTGCTGGGACTTCAGATCCTCGGAGTGGCGTCGCTCGTATCCGCCATCAACTTCATCGTCACTTTCTTCAACCTCAGAGCCAAGGGAATGCGACTCCTCCGTGTTCCGGTGTTTGTCTGGATGACAGTCGTCACATCCTTCTTGTTGCTCTTCTCTCTTCCGATCATCGCCATCGCCCTTTTCATGGTCATCTTCGATCGTCAGTTCGGAACTTTGTTCTTCGACGCCAGTGCCGGCGGTGATCCGATCCTGTGGCAGCACCTCTTCTGGCTTTTCGGTCATCCCGAGGTCTACATCCTGGTCCTGCCGGCGATGGGAATCGTGTCCGAGATCCTCCCGGTGTTCAGTCGTAAACCACTATTCGGGTACTCGGCTGTGGTTTTCGCCGGGGCCGCGATTGCTTTCCTCGGCTTCGGGGTGTGGGCGCACCACATGTTCTCGTCCGGCATCACGTCGGTGGCCCAGGCCGGGTTTGGCCTCACCACGATGACGATCGCAATTCCCACCGGGGTGAAGATCTTCAACTGGCTGGGAACGATGTGGCTCGGACGATTAAGACTCACGACTCCGATGCTGTTTGCCATCGGCTTCATCGCCATGTTCACCATCGGCGGTCTCTCCGGAGTCACCCACTCGGTGGTGCCCTCCGACTGGCAGCAGACCGACACCTACTACATCGTCGGCCATCTCCACTACGTCATCTTCGGTGGTTCCATCTTCGCGTTATTTGGTGGTCTCTATTACTGGTTCCCGAAGTTCACCGGACGGATGATGAGCGATCGTCTGGGCAAGCTCCACTTCTGGCTCTGGATCATCGGTTTCAACATGACCTTCGCCCCCATGCACTGGCTCGGCTTGCAGGGGATGATCCGTCGTACCTGGAGGTACGACCCCAGCCTCGAGTTCTGGAATCGAATCGTGTCGACCGGAGCCTTCATCATCGCCATCGGTTTGTTGGTGTTCATCCTCAACTTCTGGAAATCGAAGCGCCGCGGACAGATCGCCGGAATGGACCCATGGGACGCCCGCACCCTTGAGTGGTCGATCCCCAACCCGACCCCGCCCCACAACTTCTCGGTGGTGCCAACAGTCCATTCGCTCGACGCCTTCTGGCATCAGAAGTACGACGAGGACAAGGAAGGACGCCCGGTTCGCAAGGAGTCGGCAGACGAGCACGTCGCCCATCTGGAAGACATCGGGGTCAACCCACCGTCACCGGTACACCTGCCCAACCCCTCCTACTTCCCGATCGTGATGGCGGCCGGCCTGCCGCTGATCGGTTACGGGATCATCTTTCACACCTCGGCGGTCGGAAAAGCCCTCATTGTCATCGGGGTGCTGCTCTCGTTGACAGCCCTCATAGGTTGGGGCGCCGAGCCGCTCGAGGAACCCCATTCCTCGCCCGCCGGAGCTCACTCGTGACCGCGGCTGCCCACGAGGCGGCTGACGGTCACGACGTCACCGATTCGCATCACGTCGAGCACGAGTCGACCGGTGTCGAGAACCGCAAGCTGGCGAT
The DNA here is from genome assembly GCA_964586615.1 of uncultured Acidimicrobiaceae bacterium. Classification (GTDB taxonomy): domain Bacteria; phylum Actinomycetota; class Acidimicrobiia; order Spongiisociales; family ZC4RG35; genus DATEEG01. The sequence continues at coordinate 3,092 of CAZPIZ010000020.1, forward strand.
GTGGGCGTTCCTCAGCTCTGAGTTTCTGTTCTTCGGCGCCCTCATCACCAACTATCTCCTCTTCTCGTCACGTGACTTCGCCCAAGGACCGACGCCTTCGGAGATCTACGACATTCCCTTCACATCGGTCAGCTCCTTCGTGCTGTTGATGAGCTCACTGACCATGGTGCTTGCCCACAACGCCGTCAGCCGTCGAGATCAGAGCGCAACCCGCACCTGGCTGCTGGCGACCGCGATGCTGGGCTCGGTGTTCCTGGCGGGCCAGGTATTCGAGTTCACCGAGTTCGTCACCGTTGAGGGCATGACCCTGAACACCAATCCGGCAGCCTCAGCCTTCTACGTCTTGACCGGATTCCACGGCACCCATGTCGCCATCGGAGTGATCATGCTCCTGGCCCTCTTCGGTCTTTCCAAGCGGCTCGGTGGACTCACCGACAAGCAGTTCCTCAATCTGGAGCTGGTCGGCCTCTACTGGCACTTCGTGGACATCATCTGGATCGTGATCTTCACCGTCGTCTATTTGCTCACCGCCGTGCCAGGAGGCGGGTGAGATGACCCAAGAGCACCACGCTCCCCATCCCACCCCGTCTCAGTACATCAAGATCGCCATCGGACTGGCGGTTCTCACCGCCATCGAGGTGGGGCTGTTCTACATCAACCAATCGCTGCAACTCGGTTGGGTCAACACCGCCGCCTTGTTGACCCTGGCTTTCCTCAAGTTCGTGATCGTCATCGGCTGGTACATGCACCTGCGCTTTGAGAGAACCGTTGTCAGCCGGTTCTTCACCTTCGGATTCGTGCTGGCCTTCACCCTGTATGCCGTGGTTCTGATCCTTTTCGGGGTCATGGCAGCCGCGACGTGATCGAGATGATGCCGGCCTGGCACGTTCACGTCGATGTATGGCTGGTATTGGGGACTCTCGGGTTCGCCTACTGGTACCTGACCACCCGGATACGACCGCTTCTTCGAGCGGCCCCACCTCCACCCACTGGCGGGGAGAGGGCGGCCTTTTACACAGGCCTGGCTCTGTTGTTGGTTGTTTCCAACTGGCCGATGCACGATCTCGCCGAAACCTCTCTGTACTCGGTGCATATGGTCAATCACTTCGTCATGACTTTGGTCGCCCCACCGCTGATGATCATCGGCCTCAACCGGCAACTGGCCGATCGGGTCTTCGGCCATCGTCTCGTCTATCCCTGGCTGCGCCACCTGGCCCGCCCTGGTGCCGCCTTTGCCATCTTCAACCTGGGCATGATCGCCTCCCATTGGCCCGAGGCGGTAGCGCTCTCCCTGCGCAATGAACTGGCCCATTTCCTGATCCACACCTTCCTGTTCCTGTCCGCCATCCTGATGTGGATTCCGGTGGTATCCCGCTCGAGCCTGGTGCCCCAATTGCGCCCCCCGACGCGAATGGTCTATCTCTTCTTGAACTCGATCCTCCCGACCTTCCCGGCCAGCTTTCTTACCTTCAGCCAGATTCCGATATATCCCGCCTATGGCGATGCCGCCCTGGCGTTTGGATTGACCGCGGTGGAGGACCAGACCATCGCCGGGCTCATCATGAAGCTCGGAGGCACCTTTCTGCTTTGGGCGGTGATCGCCATAACGTGGTTCAAGTGGGCCAACGACGAGAAGCGGTGGGACCAGATCGAACAGGATCTCCGCACGCCCGTATGAGGAGCGTCCGACAACTCAGGGTGGCGATATTCGGCCTTCTGCTGGCAGCGGCCTGCACCCAAACCGCGGGCACCGTCATCGGCCCCGTCATCGCTGTCGACGGAGATCTCACCGAAGTTCGGTCGTTCACCATCCTCGTCGAGGGTGACGAGATGACCTTTCTGCCGATTGCCGATGGCGTCTATGCCTATCCACTCCCGCATCTGCGCGAACACCTCAGGGATGGAGCGCCCATCAGAGTCGGGTGGGAGCGACGCGGCGAGCAGTTGGTGGCGATCAGCCTCGACGACGGCTAGCAGCCACGAACCCGAAACCTTAGGTTATAGGCCGCGCTTTCCACGGCAGATCGCCTTCAGATTCGAAGCCGTCGCACCGTCGGTTCCTATACGAGGGCTGCTGCCGCAGCTTCGGTCGGTGGCGTCTCTTCTTCCTGATGCTGGCCAACGCTCCGGGCAAGAAAAACGGCCACGATGATCATGATCACCACCCCGATCCCCCCCAGGGCGACCACGAACTCGCCTCTCCTGATCTTCATGCCCGGTCTCGAGGCTGACAGACCGGCGATTCCGAGGATGCTGGCCGAGACGATGATGGCGAGCGCCGCAGCCCCGCCTGATGCCATGTGGTTCGACTCGATGAAAACGAAGGCAGTTGGGAGGACCAGCACCACCAGAGCAATGATCCCTGCCAGCGGGACACCGATGGCCGCCCCGAGACGAGAGCGGACGGCGTCGACCTCGTGAGACTCGTCCTCGGTCAGGCTCGCCGGCACTCCGACCACCTGAACCAACGCGGCGGTGATCCAGCCAAGGAACGCTCCACCGAGAAGGACCACGATCAACGCCGAAAGGACCGGCAGCGTCACCAGGCCCTCACCCCCCTCGACCGGCTCGCCAAAGGCCGAGGCAAGAACCGACCCGGCCCCAAGTCCCAGAATCAGACCGGTGCCGGCCCCAATCAGCCGGGTAACCCCGTTGCGACCCTCGAGGGTGGCGCCGGGCCGCAACCATCCGGTCAGGGTGCGAGACAGGGTCGCCACGATCAGGCCGAAGACGACGGAAAACAACGCTGTGGCGAGAACGAACCGGGACCCGGTCACAAGAACCGCGGGGCTGAAGTCACCCTCCGATCCGCCCAGAGAGGCGGCGGTGAGAAGCCACGGTGAGGCCAACAAGGCACCGAGCAGTCCAAGCAACGAACCCGTCAGGGCCCCGATCCTCCCGGCGGTCTTGACTCGCTGTCCGAGCGGAACCGGATCGTGGACCTCGACGGCTTCTTCGACCACCAAGGGCTCGGCGATCGCCACCGCCGCCGCCGCTGGGATTGCTTCAAGAGCGGGAGCGGCGACCGGCGCCGAATCCTGAAGTGCGGGTTCGGACGGCACCGCTGTCAGAACCGGCGCTGGGGCGCTGGGTGCAGCCGTCGCAATTGCTCCACCCCCGACCCAGGCGGCGAGGACGTCATCGGTTGAAATCCCACCGGCCTTGGCCCGTGCCTCGGCTGATCTCTTGACGATCGCTTCCGGCGCATTCAACGCCGCCGCGGCCTGGGCGAGAAGTTCGCTCATCGGGATCGGAGCTTAATGCCGAAGGCCAGGTCGGTCCGACGCGAGTTCGGGCGGGGG
>CAZPIZ010000020.1:6493-13098 GCA_964586615.1 uncultured Acidimicrobiaceae bacterium
AAGGCCAGGTCGGTCCGACGCGAGTTCGGGCGGGGGGAATGCGTGGTGCGTCGAAGCACAAACACCTCCCCTCAGGGCGGCGTTGGTGCCCCCTCAGGGGCGCCACTTGCCTCGGCCTCGAGTTCGGCGGCGCGTTTGCGGGCCTGCCGCTCCGCCCGCTTGAGAGCCCAGATCGCCAGCAGGGCCGGGATCAGAAAAACCCCGATTTCGTCGATTCCACCCATATGGGCCAGCAAGGGAATCACCATTCCGACAACTTCCAGATTTCTGGTTCCCATTGTCCGTCCTCGACCCCGACTTCGGCAAACATTCGGGCCGATTCCGTGAGATGACGCCGCGCCAGGTCCTCTTCGCCGGCCGCATGCAATGCATCCGCCAGGTTGCTGTGAAGCGCAGCCAGTTGGTGGCGGTCGCCCACGGGTTCCAGCAAGGACAGGGCGCGGGCTGCGGCCTCGACCGCCCCTGCTTGGTCTCCCGCTCGCCGCCGGGCAATCGCCAGGTTGTTGAGGGCTGCCGCGGCTAGATCGGGCCTGCCGATCTCCTCCGCTTTCACCAGCGCCTTCTCGAACTCGACCACCGCCTCGCCCGGATCGGGCGTCAGCATTCCCGCCAGATTCCAGGCCTGGGCAAGCGTCGCCCCGTCTCCGGCGTTGGAAGCTCGTTCGAGGGCGACTTCGGAGAACTCCCGGGCTCGGGTGCCATCCCCCTGACGATGCGCAACGAGCGCCCGATTGGCCGCAATCTGACTTGCGAGCGCATCGTCGGCGGCTATCCCGGCAGCGACCGCGTAGGCCGCCTCGGCCAGCTGATGGCGGCCCAGCCGCCGATACACCTCACCGATCCTGTGCTCGACCTCCGACAAGGTCCCGGGGCTGCCTACGGCTTCATAAGCCGCCAGGGCATGGCCATAGTCACCCATCCTCAGACAGGCGTCCCCCAATCGCAGGTTGACCACACTCCGGTCCGGATATCCGAGCGCCAGGGCTGCCTCGAGATGGGCTCGGGCCTCCGGATAGGCAAAGATCGCAAGCGCCTCCTCCCCCGCCAAACCGTGGGCGAGGGCGGCTTCCTCGGCCCGACCGGCCAATTCGAGGTGATGGGCATAGCTGGCAGCTTGTGGCCGTCTGCTCAATGCATCGGCAGCCCGGCTGTGCAGCAGGCGGCGTCTGACAGCCGCCAGCCGCTCGTAGACGGCCCTCCGTATCACTTCGTGGGTGAAGCTCAACCCGGAAGCGGTCTCCTTGAGGAGACGGCGCTGCACCATTGTCTCGACGGCCGCTACCACCTCTTCCTCCGACCGCCCGGCCACAGTCCGCAGGACCTCTGGGTCGACCTCGGACCCGACTACGGAAGCAGCCGCCAGGACCTGTTGGGCGGCATCGGCCAGGCCGTCGATACGGGCAGCCACCACCTCCTCCAGACCTGGGGGGAGTTCCTCGCGATCGGAGCCGATGGCATCTCGATAGGCCAGGACAAACAGCGGGTTACCGCCCGCAACCCCGAGAATGCGGTCTGTCAAACCCGGGTCGAGCGCCAAATCCCGGTCGTGTGCTCGACCATCGGGTTGGTCCAGAAGTTGGCGAGCTTCCGACGGTGGAAGTGGGCCCAGTTGGATCCGCAGGGCCTCTCCGCTCCGTTCAAAGCGGCGGGCCAGGGTCAGCAGCGGATGTGAAGCATCGAGTTCCTCCTCGCGCATCGCCAACAGTATCTGAGGCGACTGGTCGACCGGGTGAGTAAGCAAGAAGATCACCATCGCCATCGACGAATCGTCCAGCCACTGGGCATCGTCGATTACCACGACACCTCCGGGAAGCAAGTGAGCAAAGGCGGCGGCCACCCCGGCGTGAAAGCGAGCGACCGCCCCTCGCTGGTCTCCCGACGGGCCCGGGGAATCGAATCCGTGAGCGGTGAGCTCCGGTAGCAGCCGCACTGCTTCCGCGGCCGACGACGGCGGCGCACTCTTGGTCGCGTAACCGACAGCGGCGGCAAGAGCATCTCTGAGGGCGAGATACGGGACCGAGGACGCCCCCGGTGGAGCTGCGCTGCGGGCCGCCCGCCTCCCATCCTGGGAAAGCCATTGGTCGACGAGACGGGTCTTTCCTATTCCTTCCTCCCCCGTGATTGTGATCAGCCGTTGTCTGGCCTGGCCAAGCGATGACAGCTCTCCGGACCTTCCCACGAATCTCGACAGCACCGGGCCCACGCTGGCCACCGCTGCCGCCACCGAGGTGGCCACCACTCTGCCGGCGGGAGCCGGCGGCTCGTTCTCTTCCAGAATTTGTTCGTAGAGCGCCCGGGTCTCCGGCAAAGGGCTGACGCCGAGCTCGCGGTCGAGTACCGCCGCACATTCCCGGAACTGTCGAAGCGCTCCGGCCCGGTCCCCGTTCCAAACCAGGCATCCCATGAGCTGACGATGGGCCGACTCGTCGAGCGGATCGAGGGATATGCGACGGCGGGCCGCCTCGGCTGCCTCGGCGAAGCGTCCGCCGGCGGCAAGGGCCAGACCGAGCCGTTCAAGCACGTCCCGAAGAATTCTCTGTTGACGCTCTTCCTCCCGACGTTGCCAGTCTTCGAAGTCGGAGCTGTCACGCAAATAGAAGCCGGCCATGAAAGGACCCCGAAACAACGCCGCCGCCGCCGCCAGATCCGGAGCACAATCCGGGCAGAGCTTGTCGGCCCCGTGACCGTGATCGACCCGCACCAGCTCGCCCACCTGCTCGACGTCGGTGCCCCGGTTCTCACCGTTGAGCCAGACCCTGGTCCGATCGGTATGCAGCCATTTCCCGGAGAGGCCCGTTCTCAGCGCCGAGAGGGTTCGTCGGAGTGTGGCCCGGGCCCGGTCCGGCTCCAGCTCGGGCCACAACAGGGTGGCCAGCTGCTCCCTCGTAGGTTGCTCCCCCGATACGGCAAGGTAGGCGATCAGGGCGACCGCTTTGCGGGTATCGACCTCGAGCGGCCTCCCGTCGATGGTGATCTCGGGAGGCCCCAATAGGGCCAGGCGAAGACCGGAAGTGATTTCTGCCACGAGGGGCAAGGTTAGGAACTGCCGGAATCTGGAGGGATCAGAGAATTTGGTGGCCAAAGGCCGACTCTCCGTAACGCTGTCGGAACGGGCCTGCGCTAAACATATGCCCAATGGCAATCCTGCAACGGTCCCGACACAAGGAAGATGCGGCTGATCGAGCACCCGTTCAGCCTCCTACTCAGATCGGTCAAGCGATCCCGATCCCCGATCACGATCCACTCCTGGGCTACCTCCTCGGCGTGGGAGCTCCGGTGGAACTCGACAAGGTGACGCTCGAATCCTCGGCCCTGGAAGAGATGAGGCGGACAGGTGTGCATCTGATCGTCCCCCTGGTGTCACAGGGGGAGTTGATCGGAACCCTCAACCTGGGGCGGCGTCTCTCCGATCAGCCCTACTCGACCGATGATCGCAAGTTGCTGGCGGGTCTCGCTTCCCAGGTGGCTCCTGCCATTCGTGTGGCCCAACTAGTACGGCAGCAGGAAGCCCAAGCCAAGGAACGAGAGCGGATCGAACAGGAGCTGCGGGTTGCCTCTCTGATCCAGCAGACACTCCTTCCCAAGGAAGTGCCCCACCTATCGGGTTGGGAGATCGAGGCGTACTACCAATCGGCTCGCGCCGTCGGTGGAGATATCTACGACTTCATTCCGTTACGAGATGGGCGGATGGGACTGGTCATCGGCGACGTGACCGACAAGGGAGTCCCGGCGGCCCTGGTGATGGCCACCACCCGCACAACCCTGCGAACGATGGCGACCCAGACCGATAACCCGGGCGAGGTCCTGGCCAGAGCCAACGAGTCCCTGATCCCCGGGATGCCGCCGGCGATGTTCGTAACCTGCTTCTACGGGATCCTCAACCCCGCTACCGGAGACATCGTCTACGCCAACGCCGGGCACAACCTTCCCTACGTGCGGACCTCTGAAGGCGTCATCGAGATGCGAGCCACCGGTATGCCCCTGGGCCTTATGACCGGCATGAACTACGAAGTTGCCCACGCCCGCATAAATCCAGGCGAGACCGTCCTTCTCACCAGCGACGGGATCGTCGAACAACACGACCAGACCGGGGACATGTTCGGCTTTCCACGGCTCATGGACCTGGTTGCGAAGCACGAGGCAGGGCAGGATCTGATCTCCACCATCCTTGCTCGACTAGACGGGTTCCGGGGCGAGGACGGAGAGCAGGAGGACGACGTCACCATGGTGACCGTCAGGCGGACCTCCTCTGCCCTCGAATCCGCAGCGGCCTTCGGGGATGATCCGGCCGAGGTCGCATCCTTCACCCTCAACAGCACCTCGGGTAACGAGCGTGAGGCGATGGTCCGGGTCGCCCCCATCGCCGCCGGGCTAGGTCTGAATGGAGAGCGACTCGAACGCCTCAAGACCGCAGTCTCAGAAGCCGTCATGAACGCCATCGAGCACGGCAACCAGGGCGACCCCGATCTACCGGTCCACGTCTCGGTGCTGGCCGACAGCGAGAGAATCATCGTCCGGATACGAGACCAGGGAGGCGGTCGTTCGATTCCGGACCCGGTGATCCCCAACCTCGAAGCCAAGCTGGCGGGCGAGCAGAGCCCGCGGGGATGGGGCCTCTTTCTCATCGAGAAGATGGTCGACGCGATGAGAACCAGCACCGATGACCAGCACCACACCATCGAGCTGGAAATGTCCCGAAGGGAGGACTGAAAATGCCAGGAAACCCATTTTCCGCAGAAGCCAGAAAGACAGCCGACAGCACGGTCATCGACCTCAAGGGAGACATAGATCGCAACGCCAAGGACGAGCTCGAGGCGGCATATGGCCAGGCTGCTGCCCATGGCCCGGTGATTCTCAACTTCACAAATGTGGACTACATCAACTCGACCGGGATCGCCGTGATCGTCTCATTGCTCGCCCGTGCCCGAACGGACGGCCGACCCCTCAGGGCCTGCGGACTCAGCGCCCACTATCGCGAGATCTTTCAGATCACCCGCCTCTCCGACTTCATGAGCATCTACGACGACGAGCCAGCTGCCCTAGCGCCATCTGCTCGGGCGGACTAGTGAATTCGAACGACTGACAGAGAAGGAAAACCATGCCCGAAGCAAAGATCGCAATGTCGGTGAGAGAACCCGCCCCCGGGGTGAAGGTGATCGATATCAAGGGCGAGTTGACCGCCTTTTGCGAGCCGGTCCTGACCGAGGCTTATGAAGACGCCGATCAACCTGGGGTGAAGACGGTCATCCTCAACTTCGAGGGGCTCGATTACATGAATTCGGGAGGAATCGGCCTCCTGGTCACGATCCTGATCCGCGCCCAGCGCAAGAACCAGCGTCTGGCCGCTTTCGGCCTCACCGCTCACTATCGAGAGATCTTCTCGCTGACCCGGCTCGACGAAGCCATAAACATTTCCGAGGACGAGGCGGCGGCGGTCGCCGCGTCCTAGATCACAAAAGGAAGGATCAATGATGACCGACCAGCCCGAGAACCGGCGAGACGACAACTGGGCAAGCAATCGGGAGCACCTAGACGTAGGCCAGGTACCGGTGGGTGCCAACGCCTCCCGTGTCCAGGGTCGTCGGTTGACCGGCCCACAACAGGGATTCGGTCAGATGTGGCAGAAGACCTTCAAAGTTGCCATCCCCGGCAAGACCCCACAGCAGGTGATAAGCACCTGGAAGGCCGAATACGGTCGCTTCTGGCCCGACAACACCCGCTTCTACGCACCGGTCACGGGGATCAAGCCGGGCGAGATCGGCCTGATCAAGTCAACCCAGGGAGGACTTCCACTCTCCACCGGCGTCCTGGTGCTCTACTCCGATGATGTCTCCTTTTCCTACATGACCCCCCAAGGTCACCCCTTCGCCGGCTTCATCACCTTCAGCGCCCACGATGAGGGCGGGACCACGATGGCCCAGGCGCAACTCCTCATCCGATCGAACGATCCGATGTACGAGGTCGGAATGCTCGCTTACGGAAGCCGGGCCGAGGACAAGATGTGGCAGCACACCCTCCAGTCGTTGGCGGACTATCTCGGATCGAGCGCTCCGGTAGAAACCAAGGTCGTATGCGTCGACAAGAAACGCCAATGGAAGAACTTCCGCAACGTCCGCTACAACGGCTTGCTGCCGTGGGCCAAGAGTCGAGCGAAAACCACCGACTGAGAACCTTCGGAAGCCTACAAAAGGCCGGTATCGGCCTCGCCCTGATCGTTGCTCTGGGCGGCATCGGCGTCGCCCTCGTGTTTCCGGCACCCTGGGCCAGCGAGTTCGACCGCTTCTGGTCGCTCGGGTTTGTTGGCTTCCCGGTCCTGGGAGCTCTGATGCTGTGGCGCCGGCCCGGCAACCGGATCGGCCTGATCATGCTTTTCATCGGAAGCGTCGTCGGATTGGCTCTTGGTGTCACGTCCGCGGCCTTTCGCGTTGGAGATGAGCAACTTTCAGCGGCCCTCGAAGCGGCGGCCAGCCAGGTCATCATCCCCGCTTTGATGCTGATTGTCGCGCTGGTCATCCTCTTTCCCTCCGGGCGCCCTTCCTCCTGGCGTTGGGAAGTGGCTGCATTCGGCGACCGTCTCCAAGGTGCTGTCGACCTGAGCTCAGTGA
>CAZPIZ010000020.1:13198-17516 GCA_964586615.1 uncultured Acidimicrobiaceae bacterium
CGACCGTCTCCAAGGTGCTGTCGACCTGAGCTCAGTGACTTCTGACCTCGGCCGCGTGATCGCCAAAACGGTGAAGCCGGCATCCGCCGCTATCTGGATCCGGGATTGATTACCCGGCCAGGATGAACAGGCCCAGGCTGGTCAGCAGAACCATCAGGAGCAACATGGCGTACTGGGATCGCACCGCTCCTGCCCCTTTGAAATCGGCCAAGGCCCGGTCGTGGGCGAGCACGACAGCGGCCACGTGGCCGAGGATGATGGCGCCCACCTGGATGTACCAGGTCGGAAGGGCACCAAGGAAAAAGTCGATCTTGTAATCGCGGGTTCCGAAGAGGTCCCAGCCCAACCCGAACGGGTCGGAAGCGGCGCTGATGATCGACTGGCCCTCGAAGATCACCAATGTGAAGTAGTGGGCGAAGGCGTAGGCGAAGGCAATCGGCACCAGGGTGTGGGCGAACCGGGAAGCGACTTGAGCCGGGCTTCTCCTTCCGCCTCCTAGACGAACAGCCAACACACACGTCAGGTAGTAGGCGCCCCCGATTAACAGGCACATGGCCACCAGCAGCAACGTTTGGCCGAATATCGAGGCGCCGAAGTCGCCCATGGCGGTCTCCCACCAGGAAGTGGCGCTGAGCCCGTCGAAGCTGACCGTTCCGATCATGACGACCCCGAAGGCCGCAAGGCCCTTCCACTCGGGAAGAACGACAAGCGCCCGCAGCCAGCCCCGACCTACCAATCGGCCTTCGGAGTCGCGTCCGAAGGGGCTGATGGAACTGATCAGCCGGTTGTAAGACGTGAAGGGGTCGAAGGAGGTGAGGGCTGTTTCCCTGCCAAATCGTGCAATGGTCGCCAGGAGAAGCGCCGAGTAGACGACGGCTGCGACGGCGATGCTGGCGGGATCGCCCGACTTCGGGTACACGAGTTCCATCCAGGCGACGGAGACCAAGATCACGGCCGCCGGCCACAAACCCGCACTAACGCCCATTGCGGGTCGCTCCACCTCGCCGATTCCAAGCCAGCGAGAAAGGGTTCGCCAGGGATTTATGCCCGTGTAGAGGTCCCCCAGAAACGCCCCCAGGAAAGGCACCACAAGCCAGAAAAAGACCCACAAGAGGACCGGTCCGATGTTGCGGGCCCCCACCTCGTCTCCGCCGCGAGCGATAGTGCCGATGCCGGCCACAACCACCGTCAGAAGTCCCGTGACCCCGAGAACGCTGAGAACCCCCATGTGGACCTTGCGGCCGGTCGGTCGGATCCTGGGGCCGTCCTGAAGCCGGGGGTTTGGCCAGAGCGAGGCCAGGGCCAGGAATGTGACGATCAGGACTACCGCGGCTCCGGCCGCGAAGAAAGTCAACGGCACCGGAAGATCGAGCCGTCCACCGATTCCGTGGGCGACCAGAGGAACTCGAATCAAGGAGTTACTTCGATGTCAACGAGATGAACCGCCAACCTCTCGAGCTCAACCTCGAAGATCCCGGTGGCATCGGCCACGAACTCCACCAGGACCTCTTCGTCCGGGGTGGTCTCGAAAGAGATGTCGTAGCCATGGACATGGATCTCGTCGGCGACGTCGGATTCGACCTCGAACCGAACCGTCTCACCGACCCGCACGCTGATGGTGTCGAGCCCTTCCGTCTTGACCCCATCTTCCACCTTGATCCGAGGGACCTCGATGTTGGCGGTGGTAGCGGTTGTTGTTCCGGAGATGGTCTCTGTAGTCGTGGAGGAGCTTGAGGTTGTCGTGGTAGCTCCGGTGGCCGCCGTGGTCGAAGAACCCGAACCACAGGCGGCCACCAGCAGGGTCAATACGGAGGCGAGGAGGATGAGTCGGCGCATGATTCGCCGAGGCTAGGCCTCTCCGTTTCCTGCGCAAACCGAGTGGCCGGGACCGCTAACGATTCTCTGAGTCGAGCTCGTTGTCGAAATATGATTCGATTGGGCTGGACCCCCACGCTCCACTTTTCGTGTCATCCCGAGTCGGGCGATGTAAGAGCTTGCCGATGAGGATGCGGATCATTGGGGGATGCGTTGGCGGTCTCGACACCCGGGGTCCGAGTTCGCCGTCGGAGGCAGGGAGCTCCGACTCGATGGTCTGCTGCTTCGGGGAGTGATGGCCGGACAGTCGGGGAGACGGCATCTGTACCTATCGGCAGATAGAGGGTCGAGGAGGAGAGCCCATCGGGGGCCTGACGAGGATTCCTCCCCCGGAGCGAAGCTAGGGGTCAATGAGCCAACAGAAACTGGAACTCATTACCCCGTCTGGCGTCGTAGGATTCGGCTTAGTCGACTTCTCATCAGGAGGTGAGAATGAAAAAGGTTCTGCTAGTGCTCACGGTTCTCGGACTCGGCTTTCTTGCCTGGCGCTACTTCTCTAACGAGCCCGTTTGAGGTTTGTGGTTTAGACCTCGAACCTCGAACCCTTTACTCGCCGAAAAACTCCCCCAGCAGCTTCGCCAGTTGCTCCGTGTGGGACCACGGCACCTCGTGGCGGGCGCCTTTGATCTCTTCAACCTTCGAATCCTTGATTAGCGACGCCATCTCCCGTTGCCACTTGGGAGGTACGAGCTGATCCTTGGTCGGGACGACAACCAGGGTCCGAGCCCTGATCTCGTCCAGATGAGGGCGCCCATCGAACCGAAACAGGGCCAGGCTGGCGGCAGCACCCGCATCGGGATCGCGCCGATGGGTCTCCTCCCACAACCAGCGGGCGTGTTTCGGCTCGACCGCTCCCACTGCCAATAGGTAGCCGGCGCGAACCTCCGGAGTACCGGTCCCGGTTAGCCGCTCCCAACCTCTCGTCACCACGGTTCCGAGCGACCGCCCGAGCTTCCAGGCGGTCGGGTGATAGGCCATCGCCCCCACCAGGGCAAGCTTCTTAACCAGATGAGGATGGCGATAGGCCAGGGCCTGAGCGATAGCCCCTCCCATTGAATAACCCACGATCCCGTCCGGTTCCAAGCCGAGAGCGACGAGAACCGCCGCGATGTCGTCAGCTTCGTCTTCGATCTCGAACCGCCCTCGCTCGGACACCGACAGCCCGTGAGAGCGATGATCGATCATCACCACCCGGAAACGATCGGCAAGCAGCGGAGCGACTTTGTACCACTCGGCCATCGAGGAACCGGCGAGACCGTGGATCAACACAATCACCGGTGCATCGAGCGGGCCGACTTCTCGAACCGACATCTCGAGGTCGCCCGCAAACACCGTTCGCGCCGGAACCTTCCAGGGGTGCTCCTGATTGGGCCGCCAACGCGGTGTGATCACGGGCCCAAACAACCTCCATACCGCCAGAAACAGCAGGAAGCGGCGGAAGAGCTTCATGAAAGGTCGCCCAGTGCGAAGACGTGCTCGGTGACCGGCTTTCCGCCGATGAGATGCTCCTGGATAATGCGTTCCATCACTTCGATGGTCACGTTCCGGTACCAGGTGCCCTCCGGATAGACCACCGCGATCGGGCCCTGCTCACAAATGCGCAGGCAATCGGCCTTGGTGCGGAGGACACAGCCTTGACCTGCCGGAACCGGGTAGGCCTCCATACCGGGCTTTCCCCCCCAATTGGGCGGAGCGGAAGCTAGATCCAGCTCTTTCAGACGATCCTTGAGAAACTTCCACACTTCGGCAGTCTCTTCGTAGGGTGCGCATTTAGGAGTCTTCTGCTCGGCGCACAGGAAGATGTGGCGCCTTACCCGCCCGATGGACAGGGCGTCGGCAATCGTCTCGAGACGCTGAGCGGGTTCCATCGCCCACCACGCTACCGGCGCCTCTCGTTCACCGGAACACGTCGATAATGGGCGACATGGTTTCGATCGTTGTCACCTTTCTGGCGATCATGGCGCTGGTTGCCCTGGCCGGAGCCATCGTGGTGATTGTTTCGCCGCAGAGATCGGCCGTCGTCGCCCAAATCGGCCCGGTCGCCGCCAATCTCGCCTGGACCGTGGCGGTGGTGGCCACCCTGGGCAGCCTGTTCCTATCCGAGGTTGCAGGTTTCATCCCCTGCCTCCTCTGCTGGATCCAGCGAGGGTTCATGTATCCGCTGGCCATCGCCATGGTCATTCCGCGGGCTCGCCGCAGCGGCGCGATCTCGTGGTGGGCCATAGCCGGCTCACTGGTTTCGATTTACCATTACGCCATCGAACAGATCCCCGGGTTCTCCGGCTCCGACTTTTGTTCGCCGAGGATTCCTTGCAGCTTCATCTGGGTCGAGAAGTTCGGTTTCGTGACCATCCCCTTTATGGCAATGTGCGGATTCCTCGCCGTCGCTGCCCTCTCCCTCACTTACCGGCGTTGGCTGAGGGCGGGCGGATCGGCCGGTTGA
>CAZPIZ010000021.1:0-17336 GCA_964586615.1 uncultured Acidimicrobiaceae bacterium
ACCCTCACAGAACCCAATGGTATAGGCCGTGCTTTCTGGGCCGGATTTCGGATAGACTCATCGATAAGTGTCCATCACCGCCGCCACCTTTGCCGTCTCCTGTTGCGCATGTTGTCGCGCCCGGGTGCGGCCCGGCGAGGTGACCTGCTAGATCCGACCATCAACAGCGTCACGTCCCCAACCCGCATCCATCGGATGCGGGTTTTTGCATGTCTGGAGCAACCAATGACGACATCACTCGAACGAAACCCCCAACTGCCCACCGACCGACAGTTGGGCACCGACCGACACTTGCGCCGCTACGACGACATACGGCAATTGCTGCCCGACGTCGATCAGCCCACCCCCCTGGTGAGGCTCAATCGTCTGGCCCCTGGTGTTGACCTATATCTCAAGCTCGAGTGGCTCAACCCCTTCGGCTCGATCAAGGACCGCGCCGCTTCTTATTTGCTTGCCGGGCTGGCCCGGCAGGGCCGACTCGAAGGAAGGCACCTGGTCGAGGCATCCTCGGGCAACACCGCCATCGCCCTGGCCGCCCTGGCAGCCCTTGAAGGGCTCCCGATCACGATCACGATTCCCGACGGGGTTCCCCAGGAGACGAAGGTCTTACTCAGGATGCTGGGCGCCGAGGTTTGGGAAACGCCCGATGACCTGTGCCCGGTCGACAATCCACGAGACGGGGCCATCGCTCTTGCCCGTTCGATCGCCCAAAGCGTCGGCGGGGAGAACTACCTCTGGCCCGACCAGTACTCCAACCCCGACAACGTGAAAGCGCACTACGAGACCACCGGACCGGAGATCTGGCGGCAAACCGAAGGCCAGGTCCGGACCTTCGTTGCCGGATTCGGCACCTGCGGCACCCTCAGTGGGGTGGGGCGCTTTCTCAAGGAACAAGACCGGAGCATCCGCGTCGTGGCGGTCGAGCCCCAGCAGGGACACCGGTTGCCCGGCTTGAAGTCCTTCGCCGAGGCCAAGGAGCCGGAAATCCTGGATCGTTCGGTTATCGACGAAGTTGTACCTGTCGATGACGACCTCGCCTACGGCGTGACCAAGCGCCTGTATCGCGAGGAGGGCCTCATCGTCGGCCCCTCCACCGGGGCCATCGTTGCCGCCGCCACCGGCCTGGCCGCATCCGGCGTGTTTACACCCGGTCTGACAGTGGGGATCTCACCCGACTCCGGCCTGAAGTATGCCAGCTTCTTTCTCGACTTCCTCGGCAACGAGGGTCTCCCCCAAATCTGATTTGTCCGTTCTCAGCTAGCCCCAAGAACACGAAAGGAAATCATGAACGACACCATCATTGTTGACGAGACCCTCGACACATCGGGTCTCCTATGCCCGCTGCCGGTCTACAAAGCCGGGCTGGTTCTCAACCGGTTGGAAGCCGGGAAGGTCCTGCATCTGATCACCACCGATCCCGGCTCGCTGGAGGACATCCCGGCGCTGGCTCGCCAGCGCGGAGAGGAGTTGCTCGGCCTCGAGAACCTCGGCGCCACCCAGCTCTTCTGGATCAGGAAAGGTCCAACCGAAAGGGGTTCTGGAAAATGACGTTGGTCGCAGACAACCCCGCCGTCGTACAGCCAGAAGAGGCATCGGCCAAGCCCAAGCGCATCGCCCTGGTGGCCGCCAAAGGAACCCTCGACCAGGCCTACCCGCCCTTGATCCTGGCGACAACCGCCGCCAGCCTCGGTTGGGAGGCGGGCATCTATTTCACGTTCTACGGATTGGACGTCATCCACAAGAAGAGATCGCGTCGTCTAAAGGTGGCCTCGCTCGCGAACCCCTCGGGTCCGGTCCAGCTTCCCAACCTGCTCGGGGCCATCCCGGGGGCGACGGCGGCGGCGACAGCCATGATGAACAAATGGATGCGTGACGCCAAGATGCCCCCGATCTCGGAGTTCATCGAGATGGCCCAGGGCCTCAAGGTGAAGTTCTTCGCGTGCTCAACCTCGATGGGGGTGATGAGAGTGGAGGAAAAGGACCTGATCGACGGCTGCCTGATCGCCGGAGCCGCCGCCTTCCTGGACTATGCCTCGACCGCCGACGTGCAGCTGTTCATCTAGGTCTCGGGACGGCCAGGTCATTGACCCCGTTTTGGCGCGACGATTTGGGGCCCTGACCCCATCGTGTCGCGCCAGAACCGGAGGTTGTTCCTAGGACTTGAAGAGCCACTCGACCCGCTCGCCGAGAAAGGTCCTCACCTCATCGCGTAAATCCGGGTGTTGGTTCAGGTCAGGGTCACGGTCGACGAGAGCGAACGCCTCCCGACGAGCCGCCACCAGCTCTTCAAAATCTCTGAGGATGTCGGCGAGCCTGAGGTCGGCCATGCCAGATTGCCGCGCCCCAAAAACGGTCCCTTGCCCCCGCAGCCGGAGATCTTCCTCGGCGAGGCGGAACCCGTCGGTGGTCTCCACCATCGCCGCAATCCTCGCCTCTCCTTCCTCGGTGGCCGGGTCGGCGATGAGGACACACGTCCCGGGGTGATCGCCGCGCCCGACCCGGCCCCGGAGCTGGTGAAGCTGCGATAACCCGAAGCGATCGGCGTCCTCGATCACCATCACCGTGGCGTTGGGGACGTCGATCCCGACCTCGATCACCGTCGTCGATACCAGGACGTCGATCTCACCCCCCCGGAAATCGGCCATCACGGCTTCCTTGTCGCGCGGGTGAAGCTGGCCGTGGATGAGCCCCACGGTCAGATCGGAAAAGACGGTCTGGAGTCGTTTGTGCTCGGCAGTCGCCGACGACAGCTCGAGTTTGGGGCTGTCCTCGACCAGTGGACAGACCACAAACGCCTGATGACCCGAAGCCACCTCCCTGCGGATCAGGTCCCATGCCCGCTTCTCACTGGCGGGACTGAGAGCGATGGTCTTCACCGGGGTCCGTCCAGGAGGCATCTCATCGATGATGGACACGTCGAGATCTCCGTAGAGCGTCATCGACAACGTCCGCGGAATCGGAGTCGCGGTCATGATCAGAAGATCTGGATCCGCCTCGGTTGCTTTTTCCTTCAGTAAAACCCGCTGGCCTACCCCAAATCGATGTTGCTCGTCAATGACCGCGATGGCCAGCCGGGCGAAGTCCACGCCCTCCTGGATCAGTGAGTGGGTTCCAATGACGAGATCCACCTCGCCCTTCCGTATCGCCTCGATCACCTTGGATCTTGCTGCGCCGGGGTCGTAGTTGGTCCGGGCCTGGGAGGAGGTGAGAACCGCAATGCGCACAACCGGTCCGCCCGTTGCGAACAGGTTGCCCATCCCGAGGCGTCCACCTGTGCCCTCCTCGGGAGGAGAAAGACCGGCGAGCTCGAGCAGTCGTCGGATGGTGAGGAAGTGCTGTTCCGCCAGCACTTCGGTCGGTGCCATCACCGCCCCCTGGGAGCCGCCCTGAATCGCGACCAAGAGGGTCGCCACCGCCACCACGGTTTTCCCGGACCCCACCTCTCCCTGCAGCAGCCGATGCATGGGGTGATCGGCCCCGAGGTCGGTCCTGATCTCATCCAGCACCCTCTTCTGGGCGTCGGTAAGGGAATAGGGAAGGCCATCGATGAATCGGCCGACCAGTTCGCCATCGAATCGATGTGCGATCCCTCGAGCCTCTGCCATCTGGCGGCGCTTCTGAAGAGCAAGGGCGACCTCGAGGCGAAACAACTCATCGAAGACAAGCCGTCGCCGGGCGATCTGACCGTCCTCCGGTTCCGGCGGGAAATGGATGTGGGCGATGGCGGTGTCGCGATCGATCAAGCCGAGCCGCTCGACCACCTCTGCGGGGACCGGGTCGGTAATCGGTCTTGCCCGTCGCAATGCATTGTGGATGGCTCTCCGTAAAATCCCCGGGCTGACCACTCCCACCGACGAGTGAATCGGGACCACCCGTCCGGTGGCGAGGCTCTCGAGCTCGGATTCGAGGACGTCCACTGCTGGGTTGGTCATCTGCGGCTGGCCCCGAAACCTTTCGATCTTTCCCGAGAGGGCGACCTCCGTCCCCTCCGCGAGTTGCTTGACCCGAAAGGGCTGGTTGAAGAACACAACCGGAAGGACCGAGGTCCCATCGGTCACCTTGACCTCGACGATCAACATCTTTGCCCGAGGACGGCGGGAGCTGACCTTCTTGACCCGACCAATGATCGTCACCTCCTCCCCTACCGGAGCCGTTGCGATCGGCTCCACCCGTGAGCGGTCGAGATAGCGTCGCGGCACATGGAGGAGTAGATCGGCGACCGAAGTGATGCCGGACTTGGCCAACACGGTCGCCCGGCCGGTGGCCAACCCGGCCACCTCCTCTACTTTGATTCCGGATAGATAAGCGAGACTGCTCACGAGGCGAGGTTATGTACCCAGTCAGCTGTTTTCGGAACGTTCGCGCTCATTGCTATCCTGTCGGATCTCCCCAGGAGTTCCCCTTTAATGTCATATCGTTGTGAAGTGTGCGGCAAAGAGCCCAGCTACGGCAAGACCGTCAGCTTCTCCCACAAGCGGAACAACCGTCGCTGGTTGCCAAATATCCAGATGGTTCGGGTCCGTCACGGATCGAATACCCGCAAGGCGCGCGTGTGCGCCTCCTGCATTCGCGCCGGCAAAGTCGAAAAGACCTGATTGATGCAGGGACCTGATTGATGCAGGGAGTCGTCAAGATCTACGACCCGGTAACAGGCGCCGGTGTCGTGGTTCGTGATGACGATCGGTCCGAGGTCTTTCTCCAGCCGGGTTCGTTGAACGGCTCGATTTTCCGGACTCTGCGCCAGGGACAGCGGGTCGTATTCGAGGTTGTCGAGGACGACGGCCGGCCCTTTGCTCGATCCATCCGGATCGGCTCCGACGGATATTGACCCCGGCTTTTATCCAAAACGCCGCGCTCCCAAAGCGGTGGGTATAGTCCGACCGGACCACCCCATCAACCGTAGGAGGTTCCGTGGTCCAGGCATTCGTGCTCATCCAGACCGAAGTTGGCAAGGCCGCTCACGTCGCCGAGGAAGTCCGCACTATTCAGGGTGTCGAATCCGCAGACGACGTCACCGGGCCTTATGACGTAATCGTTAAGGCAGTCGCCGCCGACGTCGACGCCCTCGGCAAGCTGGTGGTCGCCCGGATCCAATCGATCGAAGGGATCACCCGAACCCTCACCTGCCCCGTCGTCCACCTCTAACACTCCCGCTCTTGCATGAATGACGGCAGGCCGTAGCCTGCCGTCATTCACATGGGGGACTACGTTCCTCTCACGCGCCGTCGGTCCATCGCGTCATAGGGCCATCGGGAACCTGGCTTCCCCGACCCCCTCACTGAAGCTTGTTGCTGATCGAGCCGGCGTTTCTCAAAGCGGTTCCATCGGCCCCGGCGACAGAGAAGCGGCGCACCGGGGAAGCCAAAGCCTCGTCCAACAATGCCTTGAACAAGGCCGGCCTCGAGATCGGCGGATCGATCCAAAGGTAAGCGCCCATCGAACCGGGGATGGTGTTGACCTCGTTGACCCACACCTCGCCATCCTTCTCCAGGAAATCGATCCGACAGATCCCGCGTAGCCCGGCCGCCACCACCACCTGTCGGGCTAGATCCCTCAAGACCTTCTCGGTACCGGGATCGATTCGGGCCGGTAGCTCTCTTCCGCCGGAAACCTCACCACCCCAGGCGAGGTACTTCTGGTTGTAGGAGTAGATCCCGTCCCCTGCCCGGATCGGCGCTTCGATCGCCGACAACTCCACCGTCGGCCAGGTTCGGACCGCCAACTGGAGGTCTCTGCTTTCGGCCACAAACGGTTCGACCACTCCCCCGCTGCCGAAGTACGGCGACGCCCGCAACAACGCAGTCGCCGTCGGCCAGTCCTCAACAACTTCGATCCCGATTGACGAGCCACCGAATCGCGGTTTGACGATGTAGGGGCCGGCAAACGAAGGCGGCCCCTGATGTGAGATTGTTAGAAGGGCCCGGGGCAACGTCGGCAGACCGGCCGCGGCCATCGACGCTCCGAAGGCGAGTTTGTCCATGCCCAGCGCCGAGGCCGCCTGACCCGGACCGGTGTACCTGATGCCGGCGAGGTCGAAGATCCCTTGCAGAGTGCCGTCCTCGCCGGGCCCACCGTGACAAGCATTGACCACGGCAGAAACCGGAATCGGCTTCTTCCCGACGAATCCCTGACCCAACTCAGGGATCAGAGTCACTGCCCTGGCTTTGCGGGGCGGGCCCTCGACGAAATCCAACGCCTCGGTGTCCGGGTCCACCTGGAACCATCGCCCCCCTTTGCTCCAATAGAAGACGTTGACATCCTTGAGGGCATGGCTCACCTGGAGCCCGGTCAGAATCGAGATGTCGTGCTCGTCGGAAGGCCCCCCAAACACGACCGCGGGGTTGGTCATGTCAGCCCTCCTCTCCACCGGTGACCCTCAAACCCGTTTTGGCGCGTGGATTTGCTCTCAGGGGAGCAGAACCCCGCGCCAAAATAAGGTTCGCGATGGGCGGTCTCAAGGCGGTGATAGTCGTGATCACGGGTAATGGTCGGGTAGATCGTTCTCGTAGAGGACGGCGTCGCCCGGTCCCAGCCGGGAGCGGACCCATTCCACCGCCTCCTGTCGTGAGGAGACCACGGTAACCGTCGCTGAACCGCCCGCCGACCCTTCGATCAGGGCCCGGCGATTGGTCAGTCCGACCACCAACAGATCAGAGGCGCGGGCCGCCACCGCCCGCCCAAAGAGAGAGTTCTCCTCGAATTGGCGGCTCCCAAGCTCGACCATGCCGGGGGTGACGACGACCCGACGACCTTCCCCCGGTAGTGAGCACAAGAGATCGAGAGCCGCGGCGGCTCCGGCCGGGTTGGAGTTATAGGTGTCATCGATGACCCCGAACCCGCGCTCGGAAGTGGATGGCTGTCGTCGATGGGGTGTTCCCGGCAGGGTGGACAGCCGGCGAGCGATCTCTTCGATCGGAACCTCGTATTGGACCGCCACCGCCACGGCGATAGCCAGGTTTGAACTAAACACCTCGGCACCGACCCCGCCAACCATCTGCCCGTCGATTCTCAAGGTTCCGTCGACTACCGATACGTCGGCATCGACCTCTGTCGCCGACACCCGGACCACCTTCCGCCGCCAATGCTCCTGTTCAGCCACCATGGCGAGCAGAGGATGATCGACGTTCAGAACCGCCACTCGGGCGTTGACGAGTATCTCCCTCTTGGCCTCGACGATCGCCTCCTCCGAGCCGAACCGTTCGAGATGGACCGGGCCGATCGACGTGATCACGCCGATGTCGGGCGGAACGAACTCGCACAACTCGGCGATCTCGCCCTTCCCGTATGTGCCCATCTCCGCCACAAACACACCAGCTCCGGGGGTGAGGTGCTCGTTGATGGTTCGGGCGAGACCCATCCGGTTGTTGAACGACGCCGGCGTGCTCACCGAAGAGAAACGCCCGGAGAGCAGATGGTGCACGTAACCCTTGGTCGTGGTCTTCCCGTAGCTCCCGGTGATCGCCACGACCTTTGCACCCGAGGAGGCGAGCTTGGCACCCGCCAGCCTCACCCAGCGCTCACCCAACAATCGTTCGAGTGGCGCCAGGACAGCCAGAGAGAGGTCGACCACCAGGGGAATCGCCACTGCCACCGCCCCACTCCAACCGGGATTGCCCGTCGTTAACGAGGCGGCCACGCCGGCCACTGCAAAGAGACCGGGGAGAACGGCGACCCTTTGCAAGCGGGCAGTCCACCTCAGAGGAGAACTAGTTCCCCTCAGTGACAACCCGACCGGACCGACGACCAGTGCCAATGAAAGCCAGCCGAGGGGTAGCCACCACCAGACTCCGATGGCGCCGATCAACGCCGCACCCGAAAGGATGCGGTTCAGGTTCCTCGAGAGCCACCAGCGGCGGGCGAATCGGACGACGGACCCGGCCACATAGTGCTCGCGCTGGGCGACCCGCAACCACCTGACCCCGCCCCCAGCAGCGGCGAGAACAGCGCCTGAGGTCAGAGCAGCTGCGGTTAGGTCAAACCTCACCGAGCGATCATCTCCTCGACTGCACGACGGAGGCTTGCTGGAGCCATGACCGGCAGAAGGTGGCCGACCCCGGGCTCGACCACGAGTTTCACGTCGACACCCGCAGCGCTCAAGAGGGCAGCGGCCCGCTCGGCGACGGCAACTGGAACCTCCGTGTCGTCGGCTCCCCACAACAGCTCTACCGGCAGACGCAGCTTGACCAGTTGATCCTCGTAGGACTCGTTGACAGCGGTGACCAGAATCTCGCGCATCACTCCCTCGGCCGCGCGGTAGTCCGCCGAGCCGTATAGACGCCGCATTCGCTCCATGGTTGGGGTAGGGATCAGCCGCCACCTCCCGGCCCATCTGGCCAGCCGAAAAGCAACGGGGGACTTCGTCGAGTGTTCCCGCCTCATAAGCGGCACCCCGGTGAGAACCAGTCCTTTGAACCGGTCCGGTCGGGTAGCAGCCAGGTGCACAGCGACCCGCCCGCCGAAGGAATGGCCGACGAGAACCACCTGTCGCGGGAGCTCGGTCAGCACCGGCTCGATGGCGCGGGCGTACCCGCCGGCGCCGATCGCGCCAGCCGGAGCGGGGGTGGCACCAAACCCAGGGAGATCAAGGGCAACGAACGAACATCCTTGAAGTGACTGGGCAAAGTCTGAGCCCCGGCGGGCCCATCCATGAAGTGCCAGGATCTGGGGAGGTCCCGTGCCCGATACCTCACCGAAAAGGGAGCCGTCGCCAAAGGCCTTCAGCGCCATTTTGAAACAGTCTGGGAGCTGCTCAATGCGACGGGCACGACTGTCGAGAATACTGTTGACTGACTAGCGACCTCGATCCCTTCCAACAACCGGGCCAGCCCCCGATAAAACCCGCCATTTGTGACAAGCCGCACTAAATGGCTCACCCGAACTGAAATAGGACAGTTGACACCAGCTCCACCGTTACATCCCACAGATTTACAGCCCCTCTTCCGCTTCCGGGCGGCTGCGCTGCGCCGGTCAGTGGCGGTGGGATGGGTCGTCATCGTCATCATCGGTGCTCAGGCCGTCCGCGAAAACGTTTTCGGCAGCGCCCTCTTCCTGATCCCGGCGGCAGTCTTCGGAACGGTGCTGGTCGCCGCGTCTCTGGTCGATTGGAACCGGGTCATGCCCACCAGCAACGGACCCTGGGCGACCCTGGCCTGGAACATGGCGACGGTCTTGTGCCTGGCCGTCATTGCCTCCGTCAGCGAGCTCAGCACCGTAACCCAGCCTCTCTTCTTCGGGGTCGTTGCCCTGTCCGGGCTCGTGCTCGATCGCTTCAAGCACTTCCTGGTCACCATCACTGTGATCGCGGCGATGGCGCTGAGCACGATCCTCACAGATTTCATTGGAGTCGCCGAGTTGGTGGTCGCGATTCTCTCGGCGGCGGTGGTGGCAGCGGCAACCGCGCTGATGGGTCACGAGTTCGAGTACGAGGCAGAGCGGAGCGCCCGACGTCTGACCGACCTGCAACGCCAGCGCGCCGACTTCGAGCGCCTTTACGCGGTCTCGGCAACCCTGGCCGGAGCAGAGTCTTTGTCGGAGGTCCTTCCCGAACTGGTGGGCCGGATCTGCACCTACCTCAACGCCCAAGTCGGGGTAGTCATGCTCTATGTACCCGAGACCCATGAGCTCAAGGTCATGAATCCGATCTGGGTCACCGGGTATCCGCTCGAGGCGGGCGACATCACGATCTCGGTGAGCACCGGCGGAGTGCTACCCCAAGTGTTCAAGTCGGGCAAACCGGTGCTGCTTCAAAGGATCGCCGACAAGCCCGAGGCTTATGGGGTACTAGGTGAGCTCGGCCTCAGCGAGGCGATGGTGGCTCCCTTGCGGGTCGAGCAGTTCAAGGTCGGGGTCATTGCAGTGGGAGATCCGGTAGAAGGCACCTTCGCCAACGACCAGCTCGAGGCGCTGACCTCACTCGGTGCACCGGCGGCACTGGTGCTTTCCCAGCTTGGTCGTTACGAAGCCGTCGCCGAGATGACCCGGCGCCTTGAGGAGGTAGCGCAGATGAAGACCGACTTCGTATCGGTCGTGAGCCACGAGCTGCGCACACCACTCACCTCCATCATCGGTTCGCTCGACACGGTGGCAAGACCGGAGCTGACTCCTGAGACCGAAGCCGCTCGAAATCTGCTCTCGACCGCCCGTCGGCAGGCGGGAAGGCTCCAGCGTCTCATCGAGGACCTGCTGATTGTCAGCCGGCTCGAGCGGAACGCGGTCCCGATCCAGCTCGAGCCTGTACTCCTTCGCGCCTTCCTGACCGAAGTGACCTCGACCGTCCAGATCGCCGACCTGACCATCGACGTTCAGCCCGACGATCTCGCCGTGCTCGCCGACCCGGACCATCTCAATCGCATCCTGCTGAACGTCCTCGAGAACGCCTCCAAATACGCACCCGGAAGCCGAGTGGAGGTGGTGGCCCAGGGTCGTGGCAACAGAGTGGACGTCGCCATCATCGACCATGGAACGGGAGTTCCTACCGATCAGCGCGATCGGGTCTTCCAGAGATTCACCCAGCTCGAAGGTTCGGCAACCAGAACCCGAGGTGGGACCGGACTTGGTCTCAGCATCGTCCGCGGTCTGGCCGAGGTGATGAAGGGAAGCGTCGAGCTATTGGAAACTCCCGGTGGTGGGGCCACCTTTTCAGTCACCCTTCCCCGCACCGAAAAGAAGATGGTCTCCCCGACTGCTTATCCACGCGATTACCGCAGCGCTTGAGACACAGGTCTCATGGCTCAGGGTCAGCGGGCCCTTTTGCGGCGATGGCGTGGAAACCGCCGTCGACGTGAACGATCTCGCCGGTGGTCATCGGTGCCCAATCGGAAAGCAACACGCAAACCATCCGAGCCACCGGTTCGGGGTTGGAAGAGTCCCAGCGCAGCGGAGCCCGTTGATTCCAGATGTCGTGAAGGATGTCGAAACCGGGGATCGATTTGGCGGCCACCGTCTTCAGGGGCCCGGCTGAAACGAGGTTGGCCCGGATCCCGTGCTCCCCGAGATCGCGAGCGAGATAGCGGCAGATCGATTCAAGGGCAGACTTGGCAACCCCCATCCAGTCGTAGGCCGGCCAGGCCATCCGATTGTCGAAGTCGAGCGCAACCAGAGACCCCCCGCCCGCCTTTTGCATGAGAGGGAGGGTGGCGGCGGCGAGAGTCTTGAAGGAGAAAGCAGACGTGAGAAAAGCGGTCTGCGCCGACGCCGCCGGAGTGTTGAGAAAATTGCCGCCGAGGGCGTCGCCGGGCGCAAAGGCGATGGCATGGACGGCACCGTCGATTCTCCCCCACCGATCGACCAGGTCGGTCATGACAGCGGCGACCTGTTCCTCGTTGGTGATGTCCATGTCGAGCACCGGGACCGCCTCGGGCAACCGTTGGACCGCCCGCTCGGTCAAACGAAGACCGCGGCCGAAATTGGTCACTACCAGGTCGGCGCCTTCCTCCTGCGCAACCCGGGCAACGTGAAAGGCAATCGAGTCTTCGGTCGTGATACCGGTTATGAGGAGTTTCTTTCCTTCGAGCAGCAATTTGTCTCCTTTCAGAAGCTGTGACCGAACGTCATGATGCCCCTAATGCCAAGTCCCATCATGAAAAGCATCAGAACTCCGTAGTAGAGGGCCGGTCGCTTTCGAAACTGGGCACGATAGATATAGGCGAATCCCAGCGTGAACGAGATCACCACCCCGTAAAACACGTGCTGGTTGCCGGGGTTCTTCTCCTCCAGGTTCATGGACCCCAGCCCCAGCAGCACCTGGAGGATGAGGGCACCGACACCGAGCGCAATTGCGATCTGGAAGATGCGGCCTGGTGGACGCTTGAGGATTGCCAGGGCAATTCCAAACAGCCCGGCGAACCCACACATACCGACAGCCGCCCAGCCCCAAACTGAATGGATGTCTCCCACCCGCTCAGCCTAAACGCGTTAGCCGAAGGTACCCGTCAACGGGTCGAGGCACCGGAATCTGGCAGCGCTCAGATCAACGAATCTCGACGAGGGCGCCGGAGCTCACGTCGACCGCGAACTCCTTGTGGCTGTGATTGTCGGCGATCCATCTGGCAAGTTGTGCACCGAGTTCCCGAACGACCCACCAGGCATAGGCGTCGTCGCCACCCGCGACCTCGAACTCCTGCCAAGTCTTGCGTGCGATCTCGATCGCATTGTCGAAATCCTCCGACTGGCCGAGAAACGTCTGCACGGCCTGGTCACCCGGCCGATGCTCCACGAACTGAACGATTTCGAACATACCCTCTCCCTAGTTCGGCGCCGACAGAATAACTTGACCTCAGGGCACCGCCAGGTAGCACTTTCGGGCAATCGTCCTATCTACCTCATGATCCGGCCTAGCCCATGAGAAGGTCGGCGTACTGATCCCGGACGACTTTCTTGTCGAACTTCCCGGTGCCGGTCTTCGGAATGGAGTCGATGAAGACGACCCGATCGGGGAGCCACCACTTGGCCACCTTGTCGCCCAGGAAGGCCACCAGCTCCTCCTCGGTGGCCGTAGCGTCGGCTTTCAGAACCACGAAGGCGACCGGCCGCTCCTGCCACCTCTGGTGCTTGAGGCCGACCACCGTCGCCTCGGCCACCGATGGATGAGCCATCAAGGTGTTCTCAAGGTCGAGTGACGAGATCCATTCGCCACCCGACTTGATGACGTCCTTGGCCCGGTCGGTGATGCGGATGTAACCCTCTGGCGTGATCTTGCAGACGTCGCCGGTCCGCATCCAGCCGTCTTGAAAGGTCTGGCTGGAACGGGGGTCCTTGTAGTACTCCGAGGCAATCCAGGGCCCTCGAATCAACAACTCACCAAACGCGACCCCGTCCTGGGCCAGGTCGTCCCCGTTTTCATCGACGATCTTGACCTGGAGACCGGGCAGGGGGAGCCCGGCGGTTTCCAGGAAGTCGAGCTGGCGCTCGAAGTCCCACTCCTTCATCTCCGGTTTGAGGATTGCCATCGACGCCACCGGGTTGGTCTCGGTCATTCCCCAACCTTGTCGGACCAGGATCCCCCGGTTCTTCCAGAACCAGTCGATCATCGAACGAGGGACGGCCGAGCCGCCGCACAGAAACGCCCGCAGTGAGGAGGTGTCGGCCTCCGGGTGCTCTGCCAGGTATTGCTGGATGCCAAGCCAGACGGTCGGCACCCCGGCCGAGAACGTGACCTTCTCTGATTCGAAGAGCTTGACGAGGCCGGCCGGGGTGAGGTCCGGGCCCGGGTAGGTGAGCTTGGATCCGACCGCCGTGGCGATCCATGGATAACCCCAGGCCGAGGCGTGGAACATCGGCACCACAGGAAGGACGTTGTCGCCAGGACCGAGGGGAAAATTGGCCAGGTTCGAGATTGCGTGCAGATACGTGGACCGCTGGGTGTAGGCAACTCCCTTGGGGTTGCCGGTGGTTCCCGACGTGTAACAAAGCATCATCGGAGACCGCTCGTCCAACTCTGGCCACTGCCCCCATGGCTCGACCCCGTCGATCAGGTCCTCATAGGAGATGGCATTGGGTAAAAGCGTGTCTCCCACAGCATCGCTCATCACCACGTAGGCAGCGACGGATTCAAGGGTTGGAGCGATGCGCTCGATCAGCGGGATCAGGTCGGGATCGACGAAGAGCGCTCGATCAGCGGCGTGATTGATGATGTAGGTGATCTGTTCCGGAAACAGCCGCAGGTTGACGGTGTGACAGATCCGGCCGGTGTTCGCCGTTGCCCAATAGATCTCGTGGTGGCGGCGGTTGTTCCAGGCGAAGGTCGCAACCGCCTCACCCTGTCCGATCCCGAGCTTGGTTTCCAATGCTCGGGCCAGGCGGCGCACGCGGCCGTCTATAGCGCCATAGCTGGTTCTTGTGATGCTCCGGTCCGACTCAACGGAGACTATCTCCTGGTCCGGGTAAAGCCGGACGGTCCGCTCATACAAGGTCGAAAGCAGAAGCGGGAAATCCATCATGTGCGACATCGCGGGCCTTTCTCAGACTGGTCTTTTCACTGGCTGGTCTGTTTTAGGCGGGTCCCAGGAGCTTTGCCTTCTGTACGTTGAACTCCTCATCCGACAGCTTTCCCTCGTCGTGGAGTCTGGACAGGATTTGCAGTTGTTCGGCGGGGGATGCCCCTTCACCACCGCGTTGGATGGTGAACATCCGTTCTTCTCGTGCCCTGTAGATCAGGGTTTGGAGTTGCTCGGGCTTGGGGATGTCGCGATAGAGGGTCTGGCCCTGTTCGCCCGCCGACTCGATCACCACGTCGCCGCTTCCCACCATCCGCTCGAAGACGGTCTGGCGAAAGGCGACCGTGTTGATCATCTCGAGGGGAATCTCCTTGCCGTGCTTGGCCACAAAGCCCTGGCGATGGACCACCCGCTCATTGGTGATGACGTGCTCGGTGGTCAGCCAGGAAATGAACCGGGGCACGGTCAAAACCAGCCAAATCACGGCCACGGCCAGCGGTCCCCACTGTCGGAGGGCTCCGTCGGTGAACGCGGCCAGAAGAACCACGACTACCAGAGCGGCGAGCGTGAGAGCTAGCGGGACAAGGATCGAGGTCCAATGAGGACGAAACTCGGCAACGATCTCCTCGCCGGGACTGAGCAGTTTTTTGGGGTATGCCACCGGGCGGAGAGTACCGGAAAGCGACCCGACTGGCTCGGCGGAGACTTGGCTCGGCGGATTCAGAGGGAGCGGGCCGGCGCCCACCCCCCGGAGTCACTCCGGGCCCCGGCCACCAATCGATCAGCTTCTGGGTTTTGTCCCTGGCTGGGTCATGGATCATCCGCTCCCAGGAATGCGAAAAGCCCCGAGGGAGCTTCGACGAATCTCCACCCTCTCGGGGCCCTCACATCCGACAAAGTCGAACCCGAGGGCTCTACTTCGGTCGGACACGGCATTGTTCCGAAGATCTTTGCCGTCGCCCCCGTCACCGAGGACTCCCCCCAGCCCGAAGGCTGTTGGGTTGTCTCTCCCTCGGCTCGACGACCCGAAGGTCCCCGGCCCGGCTCGATCCTTTCGGATCCAGCAGGAGAGACTGCGGTTCTTCCCTTGCGAGTCGATCCGCACGCTCGATCGGAAGTTTCCCCCCGTTCGTGCGGTGCTTCGAGGTTTCCCTCCAAGCACGAGTGCAATGTAAACCATGGAAGAGGGGTTGAGGGCGGGTTTGGCTGCCCAAATTTCGCGAGTAGTTAGTTACTTTTCGCGAGGGCAGGTTACGAACTTCCAACCTCGAACCCAGGTCGCGAAATCAATGTGACAGCTCGCGAAATCAAAGATGTCTCACGGCTTGACGGACGGTGGCGGGGACGGATACGTTCACCCTCGCCTGATCGGGGGTGACTCCGAATAGGCGCCGGAGAGTCGAGAGGCACTACGGCACGCCACGAAAGGACCGGGCCTCCGGGTTCGGAGTTTGACTGGCAGATGACCCCGAGAGGGTGCGACTTCGGTCGGAGCTCTCTCGGGGTTTTCTTAATTTCTGACGACGCCAGCGGAAGGCGGAAGACGGAAGCCGCTTCCGCCGAGAATGACAAATCTGTCATTTGGTCACCGTATAGTCCAGGCATGGCACTGGAGACCCTCTCTCCCAGCAGAGCTGGCGATTTCAAAGCGTGTCCCCAGCTATTCCGATTTCGTGCGATCGATCGGTTGCCAGAACCCGTGACGATCTACCAGGCGCGGGGGACCACCGCCCATCTCGCCCTTCAGCGCTTCTACGAATTGACTCCGGATCAACGAACCCCCGAAGCGCTCTACAACCTGTTCCGCGGCGCCTGGGGTGAGCTCCGGGGTTCCGAGGAGTTCACCGGGCTGTTTGCCAGCATCGACGATGAGCGGGCCTGGGGTCTTGAAAGCCTCGAGCTTCTGGCCAACTACTTCAAACTCGAGAGCCCCGACCAGGTCCAGCCACTCGAGCGGGAATTGGACATGCTCGAGTCTCTCGACGAAGAGATCGTCATTCGGGGAATCCTCGATCGGATGGATCGCCGACCTGATGGCCGTCTGGTCATCACCGACTACAAGACAGGCAAAGCACCACCGGAGACTTACGCCTTGCCGGCCTTCTTCGCTCTCAAGATCTACGCCCTTCTGATCCGTCGGCGCTTCGGTGAGACCCCGGCCGAGGTTCGTCTCCTCTACCTCAACGGGCCCACCATGTACCGGATCCAGATCGAGGACAGCCAACTCGATGCCATGGAGCGTCAGCTTCGTGCCCTCTGGACAGCGATCAATCGCGCCATCGAGCAGGACAATTTCCCGCCTCGACCCAGCCGTCTTTGCGACTACTGCTCCTTCCGGGATCGTTGCCCGGCATGGGCCACCCAGGAAGCACTGGCCGGCTAGCCCACCATCTCTTTTTGTTGGCTGATGGGTGACTAGTCTGTTCGGGTAAATAGCTCGTAGGTACTTTTCTCAAGAAGCGCGGCCTTGTTGCCGATATCAGACACCCAGGGTGGCAGGCCAATCAAAAGGATTGCCAGCCAAGGGAGATTGGCTGCCAGGGATGACGGCCAAGGGAGATTGGGAGTAGGAATTGATGCGACGAGCGCTGGCGCTGGCTACCGCTACGGCGGCATGGGTTTTCTTGATTCAGGTTGCGAGTATTGCGATAGCCCCACCCCGGGTCGTCGAGCTTTCGGCTGTAGACGTATCTGTTGGCAGCGACTCGAACACGGCTCGTGAAACCCTTGACCTCACGCCTAGTCCGACCAACCCGGCGACGATCCTGGTGCCGGGCAGTAGCGGTAGCTCCACCACAACGGCCGCCCCCACAACGGCCGCGACCACCGCCGCTCCGACAACAACCGCGGCCCCGACCACCACAACAACGGCGCCCACCACAACGACGGGGGCACCCACAACCACCGCCGCTCCGACCACTACCGCGGCCCCGGCCACGACAACGACGGCGGCCACAGTCAATGGCAACTTCTCATCCGACGCCGAAGCCGATTTCATTTCCAGGATCAACAACCTCCGTTCGTCGGTCGGCGTGGCCGGCCTCTCCGCCAACGGCGATCTCAACAACTACGCCCGCTGGTGGGCCAAGCAAATGGCCGCAAGCGGCAACTTCTCCCACAGCAACATCGAGTCGCTGCTTGGTCCCTGGTCGGTGGTCGGCGAGAACATTGGATACGGACCGTCGGTCGACTCCGTGTTCAATGCCTTGGTCAACAGCTCGGGGCACTACAAGAACATGGTCGATGGCCGGTTCACGTCGGTCGGAGTCGGCGCCTTCGTCGATTCGGCCGGTCGCATCTGGACGGCCCACGTTTTCGGCGGATAGTCCCAGCCCACCCGGTTCCGGACTACCAGTACTCCTCGTAATGGATGTTGCCGGGGACCGCCCGCCGGTCGACCAT
>CAZPIZ010000022.1:0-17074 GCA_964586615.1 uncultured Acidimicrobiaceae bacterium
TTGACGGCGTATGGATGAGAGAACAGACCTTCCTATGGCCCTTTTTCGGCACCGATTTCGCCTTGTGGCCGCAAGGCCCGGTTTGGTCGCGGGCCCTGTCCGATCCCTGGCGGTTTCTCAAAGAAGGCCTGGGCTTCGTTTATCTGATACTCCTCTGGCGAGCTCTTCCGTCAAGCCGTGAAAGCCGGCCATTGGAGTAGTGACTACGGTCACTGTCTATGGAGCTGGCTCTCAGCCCATCAACGCTCGGTGTGAGCGTCTGGCCCGCATAAAGGACACGGTGCAAGCGGCCCCATGAAAAGACTGCAAGCCGCGGTCTCCTTGGTGATGCTTCTTGGCGCCTGCTCATCAGGCGGCCAGGTGACTACCACAATGCCGGCGGGAGCGGCTCAGTCCTCCGAAGCAGTTGCGACGATGGTGCTTAACGCTCTCACAGCGGGCGATGCCGAGACTGCCGCCGCCAACACGATCGAGGAACAAATGGTGTGGTTGGCCATGGCCGAGGGAGCCTCGTTGCAGGAGGCGGCGGATCTCCTCGACGACGGGGCCGAATCCGTGGCCATCAACTACTGGACCGGTTTCACCCAGTCGGGTGCGTTCCCACAGGCGGCCATCTCCTCGATCGTCGAGACCCAGACTGGAGATCACACATTCGCAGTGGTGAGCCTCGGTGGTACCGACGACCTGCGGCTGGTCCTTCGAAGCGATCCAGAATGGAAGGTTGATGTGGTGGCCTCATTCGGCTCGACCCTGGCCGTCAGGCTGGCGGATGTGGTGGAGGTAGTTGCCGCCAACTCCGGTGACGGAGCCGAACGCCTCAGGGATGTTCTCTTTGAGCAGAAAGACTCGGTCGATGTGGCAACGGCGGGCTCCGGCTTGAACGAGTCGGCCCGTCAGGCACTTGCCGACCTCGCCGAGTCCTTGGAGAACATGTCGTCGTGAGTGAACTGCGGTTACTCGAACTCGTTCAGCGTTTGGCCGCCTTGTCACAGACCGGTCTGGCCTTTGCGGAGAGCCCGTTCGACGTTCAGCGTTACGAGGAGGTCGGGGAGATCGCGGCTCTGCTGGCGAGCCACGGTGAAACGGACGCACTCAGGGTCGCCGCCATCTTTCGCAGCGACGACGGTTACGTCACTCCCAAGGTGATCGTGCGGGCAGCGGTGTTCTCGACCGAAGACGAAGCCGCGCCACGGATCCTCATGGTCAGGGAGACGGCCGACAGCCTGTGGACCTTACCGGGAGGTTGGATCGACCTCGGTGAGTCTCCGGCCTACGCCGCCGAACGAGAGGTCCTGGAAGAGACCGGTATGAGAGTGACCGCCCGCAAGCTGGCCGGGGTATACGACAAACGACGGCATGACCACCCTCCTGCTCCCCACCACGCCTACCTCCTCTTCTTCCTATGTCGCCTCGACGGTGGATCCTTGACCACGAGCATCGAAACGAGCGAGGTCGGTTGGTTCGGATCCGGCGAACTCCCTCCACTGTCGACTGGTCGGGCGACGGAGAAGCAGATTCGGCGTATGTTCGATCATTTCACAAACCCGGCTCTGCCGACGGATTTCGATTGACAGAATCGTTGAACATAAAACGTTCCTCGGACGTACCACGTACGACGCTCGATGCGGCCTGACCTTGTCGAGCGTCCTATCTTTCGGTCTGTGGGCAACCCAGTAATCCTTGCCGTCGACGACGACCCCCTGGTTCTCGCCGCCGTCCAACGTGACCTGCGGACCCGCTACTCGTCGGACTATCAAGTCGTGGGTGCGTCCTCGGGACGTCAAGCACTCGAGATTTTGAACGAACTCACGGTGGCGGGCGACCCGGCGGCATTGCTGGTGGTCGATCAGCGCATGCCGGAAATGACCGGAGTCGAGTTCCTGGAGGCTGCCCGTCGTCTTGATCCTCTGACAAGACGTGTGATCCTGACCGCGTATGCCGACACCGAGGCCGCCATAAGTGCCATCAACCGCGCCGGCGTCAGCCTCTATATACAAAAGCCCTGGGATCCCCCGGAAGAAAAACTCTTCCCACTCCTGGATGACGAACTGGAGTTCTGGCGGGGCACCTATCGGCCGACCTTCTCCGGGATTCGCGTGATCGGTGATCGCTGGCAGGCCTCGACCCATCGAATCAAGGAACTTCTGGCGCGCAACCAGGTCCCCTATCAAGCGGTGGATGCCAGTGGTCCCGAGGGCCAGTTGCTGCTCGATGCCGTCGGTGTTTCGTCTGCGCAGCTGCCCGTTGTTTTGCTGGAAGGCGGCGCGAGGCTGATCCAACCAAGCCTTGGCGAACTGGCGGAAGCGGTCAACCTTCATACCAAACCCCAGCTCGAGACCTACGACCTTTTGATTGTTGGTGCCGGGCCGGCCGGTTTGGCGGCGGCGGTCTATGGCGCCTCGGAGGGTCTCAAGGTTGTGGTCGTGGATGGCGAAGGACCCGGAGGCCAGGCCAGTCAAAGCTCCAAGATCGAGAACTATCTGGGGTTCCCGGCGGGACTTTCGGGAGCGGACCTGACCAGACGTGCGGTGGCTCAGGCGAGCCGGTTCATGGCGGAGATGCTGATTCCGGTGGAGGCGACTGCCCTCGAACGACTGGATCCGTTCCGTGTCGTCAGGTTCGGGAACGGATCCGGTGCCAATTGCAAGGCCGTTCTGATCGCCACCGGGGTTTCCTATCGGATGCTCCCGGCTGCGGGAGCCGATCGCTTCGCCGGGGCCGGGGTCTACTACGGCGCTTCCGGGGTCGAGGCCAGTGAGTACGCAAATCAGGTCGTGGCGGTGATCGGCGGGGGGAACTCGGCGGGTCAGGCTGCTCTCTACTTGTCGGCTACGGCATCGTCGGTGCAAATCGTGGTCCGTAGCGCCGATCTGTCGGCATCGATGTCGAGCTATCTGGTCGAGCGAATCCTCGCCACCCCCAACATCGAGATCGTGGGTCAGACCAACGTGATCGCCGTCGGCGGTGACCAGCATGTCGAGAGCATGGAGCTCGACGGTCCCGAAGGTCGTCGATCGGTGCCGGTGGCGGCATTGTTCGTCTACATCGGCCAGGCCCCGCGGACCGATTGGCTGGGCGATGCGGTCCAGCGCGATGCACAGGGGTTCGTCCTCACCGGAAACGACTGCACCCGAAGCGCCACCTGGACCCTGGGGCGGTTGCCTCTGCCGTTGGAAACCAACCTTCCGGGGGTTTTCGCGGCCGGTGACGTCAGAGCGGGCTCGACCAAGCGGGTGGCTTCAGCCGCAGGGGAGGGAGCGATGGCGGTGCGGATGATCCACGAGCACCTCGCAAGCCTGTGAACCCCTTCGAGATCCTTTCTAGCCTTCCCTACTTCGCCGGTCTTCCCGCCGAACAGATCGAGTCGCTTTGCCTGACATGCGAGGTCATCGAAGTCGAGCGGGGTCAGGTGGTGATCGTGGAGGGAACCACTCCGGACGGGCTGCTGGTGGTGGTGGACGGCACCTTTGAGGCCACCCGCCGGGCAGGGTCCGAAAATGTCCGGCTGGGAGACGCCGGCAAGGGAGAGGTCCTTGGCGAGATGTCGATCCTCGAGAACCGGCTCGCCTCGGCGACGGTGCGAGCCCTCGAAAAGGGCACATTGATCAAGGTTCCTGTTGAGGTGTTTCGAAAGGTGCTTTCCGACCCCGGCCTGCTCGGGGCCATGGTCAGCACCGTGACCCGGCGTCTGCGCGAACGGGAGGCCGCCCTTTTCCAGAGCGAGAAACTGGCCTCACTGGGAGTGTTGTCGGCGGGGCTTCTTCATGAAGTCAACAACCCGGCCGCCGCCATCGCCCGGGCGGCGCATCACCTGGCCGTCGTCGCCGAGGAGCTGGTCCCCGCCCAGGAACCCGTAACGCTATCCCCGCTGCAGCGGGCCAGGAGCGAGCAATCGATGACCGAGGTTCTGGAAGCGGCGGGAATCGAGAATCCGGTGGACCTTGCTGC
This sequence comes from uncultured Acidimicrobiaceae bacterium, assembly GCA_964586615.1. Classification (GTDB taxonomy): domain Bacteria; phylum Actinomycetota; class Acidimicrobiia; order Spongiisociales; family ZC4RG35; genus DATEEG01. Next base: position 3,949 of record CAZPIZ010000022.1, read on the forward strand.
CTCCCTGGTGTCCCAGGGATGGAGCCCCGAGCTGGTGTCGTCCACTGCTCGGGACCCGATGGAACTGGGCCGGCTGGCCCGCCTGGTCCATGCCCGTCAACTGGCCCTCGAGGTCGGCATGGCTGCTGCAAGGATCAGCGAACTGGTCAATGCGGTCAAGAGATGGACCTATTCCGGCCAAGGGCCGGTTCAGGATGTCGACCTCAATCAGGTCATCAACGACAGCTGCACGCTGTTGAAACACAAGTCGGCCGGGAAGAAACTCGAGCTCGTTCTGGCCGAGGTGCTTCCATCGATTCATGGCAGGGGAGTGGAGCTGAGCCAGGTCGTCACCAACCTCATCGACAACGCACTTGATGCTGCAACCTCGAGGGTGAGGCTGGCGACCACGGCGGCGCCGCACGAGATCATCCTCGAGGTATCCGACGATGGGCCGGGGATTCCAGCCGATCAGCTCTCTCGCATCTGGGAGCCCTTCTACACCACCAAACCCCCGGGTGTCGGCACCGGAATCGGGCTCCCGATCAGCAGAAGGATCGTTGCCGACCATGGCGGGCGGATCGATGTGGAGTCGGAGCCCGGATCGACGGTGTTCGTGGTTCACCTGCCGACCGACTCGGACTTAGCGGATTCCGCCGATCGATCTCGTTAGCCTCGATCTCAACCATGGTCAGCCTTCCGACCGGGACCGTCACCTTCCTCTTCACCGACATTGAAGGCTCAACCCGGCTGCTCCAGGAGGTGGGTAAGGACTACCGCGGGATTCTGGCCGACCATTCCGAAATCCTCCGGGGAGCCATTGCTGCCCATGCCGGGACCGTGGTATCTACCGAAGGCGACTCCTTCTTTGCAGTGTTCAAGTCGCCGGATGAGGCGATCGCATCCGCGGTCGACTTCCAGCGTGGCCTCGAAACGCATCCCTGGATGGTGGGAGCGAAAATAAGAGTGCGGTCCGGTATCCATACCGGGGAAGGCGCCATCGGTGGCGACAACTACGTCGGTCTGGACGTCCATCGGGCCGCCCGGATCGGGGCAGCGGGGCATGGCGGGCAGGTGCTCGTCTCCAACGCCACCGCTGTGCTCGTCCAGGATCACTTGCCGGAAGGGGTGAGCCTCCGTTCGATGGGTAACCACCGTCTCAAAGATCTGGCCAAGGCAGAAGCTCTTCACCAACTGGTGATTGATGGATTGCCTAACGAGTTCCCACCGCTCAAGACCCTCGACTTCATACGCAACAACCTCCCGGTGGAGCTGACCTCCTTCGTCGAGAGGTCGGATCTGGCAGGCATCGTGTCGCTGTTGGAAGGATCACGGATGGTGACGCTTACGGGGCCGGGAGGGACCGGGAAGACCCGTCTCTCGCTACAGGTGGCTGCCGAACTAACCGGCCGATTCGCCGATGGCGTTTGGTTCGTTCCACTGGCGGCCATCCGCGAGCCAGATCTGGTTACGTCGGCGGTTGCCACCACTCTCGGATTGCAGCCTTCGGTCGAAGACCCCGACCGCCGCCTTTCCGAGTACCTCCGGTCCAAAGAATTGCTCCTGGTCCTCGACAACTTCGAGCAGGTGCTCGAGGCGGCGCCACGGGTGGCTCGATGGTTGCAGGGGGCTCCGGGCATAAAGGTTCTGGTCACGTCACGCGGGCCTTTGAGGATCTCAGGCGAGCACGAATTCCCGGTCCCTCCACTCGCATTGCCGTTGGAAAACGAGCTGACCACTCCGGAGACAATGATGAGGTTCGAGGCGGTGGCCTTATTCGTTGAACGAGCCAAGGCAGCTCGGCCTGACTTCACCCTTGACACACGAGCCGCTCCGCTGGTAGCCGACATCGTCGCCAAACTCGACGGGCTGCCGTTGGCAATCGAGTTGGCCGCGGCCCGGGTCCGCCTGCTGCCTCTCGAAGGAATCAGGGACCGGCTCGGATTACGACTCGGCCTGCTCACCGGCGGCGCCCGCGACCTGCCCGAACGCCAACGCACCCTGAGAGGCGCCATCGAATGGAGCTACGACCTTCTCGACGATGAGCACCGGCTCTTGTTCGCTCGCCTGGGCGTCTTCGTTGGAGGGTTCGCCATCGAGGAGGCCGAAGAGGTATGCGCACCGGGATTGGGAATCGACATTCTCGAAGGCATCTCTGCACTGGCGGACCAGGGGCTCCTGCGGTTGGTCGATGCGGCCAGTCAGGCGAGGTTCCTGATGTTGGAGACGATTCGTGAATATGCGGTTGAGTGCCTCGCAGCGGGAGTGGACGAGCAAGCAGTCCGTGATCGGCACGCTCAGGTCTACCTGGTTTTGGCCGAAAGAGCAGCGCCGATGTACACCCGTCGAGACACCCGTATGTGGCTCGATCGATCGGAGGCTGATCACGACAACCTGAGGGCTGCGTTCAACTGGACGGTTGAAAGCCAACATGGCGAAACGGCGCAAAGGTTTGCCGGGGCCCTATGGCGCTTCTGGCAGATGCGCGGCCACCTCCAAGAAGGTAGGAACAAGGTCGACACCGCCCTGCGTCTTGCTCACGGGACTGAGGCAAGCATGCTGGCGGCTCACGAGGCCGGCGGTGGACTCGCCTACTGGCAGGCCGACATGGATACGACCTGGGATCACTATCAAGCCGCTCTCGAGCTCGCCCGCCAGATCGGTGACCCGGCCCTCATCGCCGGCGCCATCTACAACTTCTCGTCGCCAATGGCGCTCCGGTTCGGAGTGGACGACGCCCTCGCTTTGCTCGACGAGGGTCTGGCGCTGGCGGAGAGCATCGGCGACCGGGCCCTGATCGGCCGTATCCATTGGGGCAAGGGAGGGGCCCACTACCTGACCGAATCGCCCGAGCTGGAGGATCCCGCCGCTGGCCTGGCCGAGTATCAAAAGGCGGCCGAGTTTCTCGACGGAACCGAAGAAACGTTTGACATCGGCTGGACCCATCGGATGCTGGCGACGGTCTTGCTTGGCCTGGGTCGGCCCGACGAGGCAGAAGGGCATATGCGAAAGAGCCTGGCGGTGTTCGTCGAGGCGGGAGACATCTCCGCCTTCCCCCTACTCGTCGCCGGTTTTGCACAGCTGGCGTTGAGTCGCGATCAGTTCGAACGGGCCCTGGCGCTGACTGGCGCCACCAATGCCCTGCAAACCTACAGCGAGACCCGGATGCTCGATCTGGTCGTCAACGACGTCAAGGGTCTCAACCGGGCGATCGAACAACTGGGCCGTGAGCGAGCCGAGAAACTGGTCGCCGAGGGTCAGGCGATGAACATCGACCAGATTCTCGAACGAGTCGCCGCCAAGGACTGAGATCAGTAGATCGGCCAGGGAACCGCCGGGCGGTCGTCGGGTGGGTGGGGATGAACCGGGGCGCCAAGCAGCTGTTCGACCCGATCGGAAAGCGCAACCGCCTCTTCTTCCGATAGCAACTCTGCCACTCTGGCCGTCAGACCCGAGGCCAACTGCGACCTGAGCGCCTTCAGAGCCTCCACCAGTGGCTCGGGAATCGCCTCTCCCGCGAATCCCCATAGAACCGTCCTCAGCTTCGGCTCGCTATGAAAGGTGAGGCCATGGTCGATGGCCCACAGTCGATCGGTGGTCTTGTCGCGGATCATGTGGCCGACCTTTCGGTCGGCGTTGTTGCAAACGAGGTCGAGCACCGCCACCGGCCACAGACGGGGGTCGAGCCTCGGGGAGAACAGCGGGCGAGGATCGAAGTCGAAGTCCTCTTCGACGAATCGCTGGGCCGAGCCAGGTCCGAAAGGTCCCTCGGCCAGGACCGTTTCCGGAACGAGGTCGAGACCCAACCCGCTGGCTACCTCGTATGTCAGAACTTCCCGCGCCGCCAGTGTGCGCCAGGCAAAGTCCCAAAGCGGGTTCTCACCTCGTTCCGGCTTGTACACCCAGAGGCCACCGTTTCCGTCCTTCGCCAGGACGGTGGTGTTGCTGGCGTAGGGCATCTGGCCCTCGACCTCGACCAGGACCAAACGGGTGTCGGACATGAACTCAACCAGGCTGACACTCAGGCTGCCAAACCTCAAGCATGATGGCCGTTGACGGACGGGCATCGATGGCCATCGGGATCCTCCGGCAACCCGCATCGGGGACAGATCGGTCGACCCGCCGCCACCACATCGACCGCCACGAGAGCCATTGCCCGAAACTGTTCCGGGGTCACGACGAATGTCGCCGATTCCTCGTCATCGGTTGAGCCCAGCGTGATGGAGAGAAACTCGCTCTGGTTCACCGCCACTCCGATGGAGCCGATCCGGAACTCGGGTTCATCGGGGTCGGTGATCGGCAGGCCGCTTTGGACCAGTCTTTGCACCGCCTCTTGGTCGGCCTCGAGGCCGGCCACCTTCAACAACTGAAGGCCTTGCTGGGCGAGCTCGGCCACCTGCCCCTTCTCGCAAGGGAATGAATGGATCCGGCCCCCGGCTGTCACCTCGAGGAAGAATTGGCGCTGACCGGGCTTCCCGATGGCGCCGGCCGCCAGTCTTTCGGCCGGGCCTAGGTCTTCTACTGCCATGTCGTTGGGTCTCCGTTGCTATTAAGCGTGACGACACGGGGCGGCCCCGCCTCCGGCAAATCGATCACAGCGACCGAGGCGGGTGCCACCGCAATCCGGTTGAACAAGTCAAGCGGCTGACCGAGGTAATGGGACAGGGCAGCCTTGATCGTGTCGGCGTGGCTCACCGCCACGATGGCCTGGTTTCGATGCCGGCTGGCCAGGTCCTGACACGTCCTCACCATCCGGGTCTGTGCTTCCAGGAGCGACTCGCCATCGGGGAACCTGACCCGGGAGGGGGTAGTCACGACCGTCCGCCAGGCGTTGAGTTTGTAGAGCGATCGCAGGCTGCGGCCGGCCCAGGTCCCGTAGTCGACTTCTGTGAGCCCGTCACTGGTCAGGACCTGCTTGCGCTGTCGGCGGGCGATGGCCTCGGCTGTTTGCTGTGCCCGTTCCAGGGGGGAGGCGTAAATCGCGGCCAGTTTCACTGATCCGAGCCGCTCGGCCAGCTCGGCCGCCATCCTGGTCCCGGTCTCCGAAAGGGGATGGCCGGGTAACCGCCCGTAGAGGGTCTTGCCGGTCTCGGTGGTGGGGGCGTGACGTACGAGCACGAGTCGGGCCATGAGCGATAGACGGTAGTGCTCTCGGTTTCTTCCCCGTTTTCGCGCATCAAACGCGGCCCATAGGCCGCGTTTGATGCGCGAAAAGGAGAGGAAAGGAGTGGCTAGAGCAACCGGGTCTGAGCAGATGGATCGAGGAGGTCGGGGTCGTTGTTCTTGACACTGTTCACCCTGCTCGAAACCTCTCGCTGCATCCAGAGGTCAGGGTCAATGGGTCGGATCAGGCTTTGCACCTGCTCCGGCTCGGTCAACTCACGATCAAGCCAGGCTTCCCACACCTCGGGGACCAGCGCCACCGGCATCCGATTGTGGATCCCGGCGATGACCCCGGTGGCTGCCGTTGTCAGGATGGCGCAACTGCGGACCCATTCGTCATTGGCCGGGTTCTTCCATGCCGACCACACCCCGGCGAATCCAACCGGGTAACCGTCTGCCCTGAAGATCCAGTGAGGGCTCCGCCCCTTCTCCTTCGGTTCCCACTCATAGAAGCCGTCGGCAGGGATCAGACAGCGTTTTCGTGAGAACGAGTCGCGGAAGGCAGGTGTGGTGGCGACCGTTTCGACCCTGGCGTTGATGTTGGGGGTCTTGGTGTCTTCGGCCCAGTGGGGGATCAGGCCCCACCGCATGGCGCCGAGGTTGCGAGCAGCCTCGCGCTCGGCAACGACGTAGACCTGATCGGTTGGAGCCACGTTCCAGGAAGGATCAAGCGAATCGGTCAAGACGTTGTCTACGCCGAAGTACTCGGCGTAGAAATCAACGTCGCCCGACAGCGAGAAGCGGCCGCACACCTGGGGTCAGGCCTTTACGGCGAACCGGCGCAGATCACCCAACGCAGCAAACTCGAGGGTGGCGGCATGGGTGGCTTCGAGCACGACCGGTGGCGCTACTCCAGCCTCCAACGCCTCCACCCACCGTGAGGCACACAGACACCAGCAATCTCCCGGTTGGAGTCCGTTGAACCCGTAGGCCGGCATCGGAGTCGACAGGTCGTTACCGGCGGATTTGGAGAACTCCAAAAACTCGGCGGTGACCCGGGTGCATACGGTGTGGACCCCCACATCGTCCGATCCGGTTTCGCAACATCCGTTTCGATAGAAACCGGTGAGCGGTTGCCGTGAGCATTCCTGAAGTTCGGTGCCAAGCACGTTCTGAGCCACGGGTGAAATGTAGGCGTTCTGGAACCCAAGCAGAGCCGCAGGGGCGAGAGATCAGTCCGAGCAGGTGAAGGGGCCCTCTCGCAAGGGCCCCTTCACGTTTTACGAGTCCACCTGTAAGCCGGATTCTGTGAGGAACTTGCGTTCCCCGGTGACCATCCATCTGGGTCGACGATTGCTCGCCGCCTCGTGCGGCCTACCCGGGACTTGTTCGACGGGCCGTCGGTGTCCCTGCTTGACCTTGCTCCGGGTGGGGCTTGCCAGCCGCCCGGTCACCCGGGACGCTGGTGGTCTCTTACACCACCGTTTCACCCTTGCCTGTGCCCTTCTCTCGCGAGAGGGCCATCGGCGGTCTGTTCTCTGTTGCGCTTTCCATCGGGTTTCCCCGCCTGGGAGTTACCCAGCACCCTGCCCTGCGGAGTCCGGACTTTCCTCGAACCGCCCGCAAAGGCGATCCGCGGTCACCCGGTGGGCTCGTTTCCTCCATTGTACCGGCGGCGGCCCCCCAACCACCCTGAGATTCCGCCGACGATGATCGCGATCGCGGCAAGCAACGCAACCTGGCCGGTGGGAGCGGGACTTCCACCCAGTATCGAAATGACCATGACCACGGTTGCCATCGCCAGACCCGTGACCGATCCGTGGAAGCGGCCATTGACCGGTGCCAGCCGTCCCGCCAGGTAGCCGCCACCCGAGAGGCCGGCCAGGAGTGAAACCGTCAGGGCGAGGCCGGTTCCTTCTTCGGCCCCAACCACACGTACCACCAGCACCCCGACCAGGAACACGGCTGCCGACAGCAACGCACCTCCGGCGGCCCCGATCATCACCACCGAGATCCGCAGTACGCCAAGCATCAAATACTCATTCTTCTATTTTCACGCTTCTGCTCGGTGATACCGGGCCGCGACCCTCCTGGGGCTTAGATTGACCGGTAACCACGGCGGTCTCGTGCCGGTCGAACCGGTAGGGGAGAAAGGAGCTTCTCGTGGTCATCAATAAGTACCTGGCCGAAGCGGTAGGCACGTTCATTCTGGTGTTCTTCGGTTCGATGTCGATACTCGCCGCGTCAGCTACCGATGGTCCGGTGATGTCCATCGTGCCATTTGGCTTTGGCCTTGGCCTCTTGGCGGCCATCTTTGCCGTCGGCCACGTATCCGGAGGCCACTTCAACCCCGCCGTCACCTTGGCCATGTGGCTCGACAAGCGGACCACTACCTCCGATCTGATCGGATACTGGATCGGCCAGATCGTCGGTGGAATCACCGCCTCGGGGGTCGTACTGGCGGTTGCTAGTCAGGAAGCGGTGCAGTCGACCGTCAACCGGCACGAATCCAGCGGTTCGGCCCTGTTGTTGGAGGGAGTCCTTACCCTGGTTTTCGTCATGGTCATCCTGGCCTCGACCCGCAAGGCTCCAGCGGTGGCAGGTGTGGTGATCTCTCTGAGCCTGGTGGCAGTCCATCTTGCCGGAATTCCGTTCAGTGGGGCCTCGGTTAACCCGGCTCGCTCATTTGGGCCAGCGTTGATCGGTGGTGATTTCTCGGGCTTCTGGGTTTATATCGTCGGCCCGTTGGCCGGTGCCGCCGTGGCTTGGGTCTTTTGGCGCATGTTCGGCGGAGACGAGGAACCCGCCGCCTGAACCCTCTGTGAAGGTTTCTGCACCGTTTCGGTGCGAAAACCTACACGGTCCGGGGCCCGTGTGGTTGGCGTGAAGGTTTACCTACCGCCGGAGGGCTTTCCAGACTCCAAGCCCGGTGAGCAAGAGCGTGATGCCGACTCTGGTGAAGTCGATCACGGGCTGAACTTCGATTCCATTCGGGCCCACCCGGATCACCGCCACCGGGCGTCCCTGGGCCCCGCCACCCCCGCCCGATCCGAATCCCCGGCCCTGCTCGTTGTCGCCCCCTCCACCGAATCCGAACCCACCGCCTCGTTCCCATGCAACCGCCGTGATCACCAGGTCATCGCCAACCGCGACCGGTTCCGAGAAGATCGTTCCCGGCGAGGCCTCCCCGAGGATTCTGTTCAGGGATTCAACTGCATTGTTGCCGATATCGTTGATCGACCCGGTGAAATCGTTCATCGTCTTTTCCTCCGAAGCATTAGGTTTTTCGCCGAAGCACGAGGGCCCCAAGCACCAATGTAGGGGTCATGGCAATGGCACCCAATCGAGCGAGCATGACATGGTCATGAATCCTGATGGCTGGTTTACCCTCGACTTCGATGGCGCGGGGTGACCAGTAGGAGAAACCGACGCCCCCCTTGTTGCGTCCCGCCAATACCAACCAATTTGCCTCGACGAGCGCGACGGATGTGCCTGCGTGATGAATCTCGGTTCTGCGCTCGATCCGACGCAGGCTGATCATGATTAGATCAGAGCGTCTTCGCCGAGGTCTTCCAGACCGGCGACCCAGCCAGTGGGAAGACTCCAATGGCGGGCACCTCTGACGACCTGCTCCATGTACTTGGAGTCGGGGGTGTGGCCGCTCTCGAGGCTGGGGTGACAAAACGTGACCACGTCGTACTTGTTGCCGGCTCGATCGACCGCTCGCAAGTCGTTGCGAGGAGCACGGCCTTCTTCCGCTTCGGCTTTCTCGATGGCGGCCGATTCCCCGGCGCTCACCTCGAAAATGGCGCCCCACACCGTATTACCGGAGGCGGGTTGGACGGAGGGTTGCCCATTCGGGGTCGGGAAGGTGAGCTTCGCCTCGGGCAGGTGGGCGATGTAGAGGAACTTGGCGTTCGGGGCGATCGAGGCCAGCAACTCAGGGTCGAGCATGGCGCTGTAGGCGAAGTAGAGCATCGTTTGAGGGCCCAATTGTACCGAGAGTGTGATTAGTCACCCGGGATACACTCGGTATTCAATGGAATGGCCAACAATTCTCGGCAAACTTGCTGGTGGGAAGGACATATCCCGTGACGAGGCCCGAGAGGCCATGTCTGAGGTGATGGGCGGCACCGCCACCCCCGCCCAGATTTCAGCTCTGATCGTCTCCCTTCGCATGAAGGGCGAAACCGTCGAAGAAATGACGGGACTGGTCGAAGCGATCAAATCGGCTGCGGTCCCTGTCCCGGTCGAAGCCGACGGACTGGTAGACGTGGTTGGTACCGGTGGCGACCGTTCAGGAACCTTCAACATCTCGACGACTGCGGCCATCATCGCGGCCGGGGCCGGCGCCCGGGTCGCCAAACACGGCAACAGATCTGCCTCTTCCAAATGCGGCTCCGCCGATGTTCTGGAAGGGCTCGGTGTGAGGATCGATCTGCCGGTCGAAGCCAACCTGTCTTTGCTGGCCGATACCGGCTTCGCCTTCTTCTTCGCGCCGCTCTACCACCCCTCGTTTCGGCATGCCGGCCCGGTGCGCCGCGAGCTCGGCATTCCCACGGTCTTCAACTTTCTTGGTCCGCTGGCCAACCCGGCCGGGGTCCGACGCCAGGCGGTCGGGGTTTCCGACCCGCGCATGGCCGAGCGTGTGGTTGGTGTGTTGTCGAGTCTCGGGTCGGAGTACTCGTTTGTCTTCTCGGGTGATGGGGGAGTCGACGAGGTCACCACCAGCGGGCCCACCGTCATCTATCGGCTGAAGGACGGCGAGATCACCCACGCCGAGTTCACCCCAGAAGATTTTGGTGTCGACCGGGCCGAGCTCTCGGAATTGCAGGGAGGCGGGGTTGAAGAGAACGTCGCCATTCTGCGGGCCGTGATCGATGGCAAGGCGGGTCCCCATCGGGACGCAGCTGTGATCAACGCTGCTCCCGCCCTGGTGGTATCGGGCCTGGCGCCCGGATTCGTGGAGGCAGTGGACCTTGCTCGCCGGACGATCGACTCTGGAGCCGCGGCGGCGCTGCTCGATCGGGTCGTTGCACGAAGCCGCGACCTGGGTGCCAGGACCTGAGTAGTTGACGAACATCGACGGCGACCTCCTCCTGTCCTCGCTTCGGGCCTCCGGTCTTCGCATCACGGTTGCTCGTAGAGCGGTTTGCCGGGTGCTGGCTGAGTCTCATGACGATCACCTCACGGCTTCGGATCTTCACGAACGGGTCGAAGCTTTAACGGGCTCCCGGGTTGATCCGTCCACGATTTACCGGATCATCGATGTGCTCGAGAAGGCAGGCCATCTTCGGCACGTCCATTTCGGGCACGGTCCCGGAGTGGTCCACCTGGTGGACCAGGGTGAGCACCATCACGTCGTCTGCGAGAAATGCGGCCGCACCGCCGATCTCGCCTTCGACCAGCTTGGAGACCTCGCCGAGTTGCTTGGCGCTCATGGGTTCTCGATTGGCTCGGTCCACTTCGCAATAGTCGCCCAATGTGAGGATTGCGCCTGACCTTGGTCGCGGTCCCCTGTGACCGTCTATATTGCAAGGCACTTGCATTAAGGGGAGGCTCGGGTCCGTGCACATGCCAGATGGCTATATGAACGTTGCGACTTCTGTGGGGGGCGGCTGTAGCTGCCGGCGGAGTTTGGGCTTCGCTCAAGGAAACCGGCAAACGGTTGGCGGACAAGCAGATTCCGTTGGCGGGGCTGACCGCGGCATTCGTCTTTGCGCTCCAGATGCTCAACTTTCCGGTGGCGGCCGGAACCAGCGGTCACCTTCTCGGGGGAGCGTTGGCAGCGATCCTGCTGGGGCCGTGGATGGGTGCCCTGGTCGTCACCGTGGTCGTCGTGGTCCAGGCGCTCGTGTTCGCCGATGGTGGGATCGTCGTGCTGGGGCTGAACGTGCTCAACATGGCCTTGGTCACAGCTCTGGTCGGTTGGGTGGTGTTCCGGTTCCTGATGCGGGTGCTTCCCAAGACCACCGGAGGCGGAGTTGCCGCCACGATGGTGGCCGGGTTTCTCGGAGTGCTGGCGGCGTCGTTCGTCTTTGTGATCGAATATGCCATCGGCGGTCAGGGCGGGGCGTCGCTCTCCACCGTTTTCGCGGCGATGACCGGGGTTCACGCCCTGATCGGAATCGGAGAGGGTCTCATCAGCGGCGTTGCGGTGGGTGCGGTCCTGGGTGTGCGCCCCGACCTGGTGACCGGAACGGCCGACCTCGACCTCCGGCGGACTGCCACGGCTCCCGGTGGTCGGGCCACGACGAGCTTTGTGGTCGTGGGGCTGGCGGTGGCTCTCGCCCTCGTCTTCTTCGTTGCCCCGATCGCTTCGGGCGATCCCGATGGGCTCGAGCGGGTCGCGATCGACCAGGGCTTCTCCATCGAGGCACTGGACCATCCGATTGACAGCCCGCTGGCCGATTACGGGGTCGGTGGCATCGAGAGCGAACGCGTGGGCACGATGGTCGCTGGGGCCATCGGAGTAGCGGTGGTGTTCGGTTTGGGCCTTGGGCTGGTTTCGGTACTTCGTAGACGCCGAACCGTGTGAGCGGTGCCCACGCCCACGCGCTCCACTACCACGGGCACAGCCCACTTCATCGGGCTGCCCCCCAAGTAAAGCTCGCTGGCCTTTTCCTGTTCGTCCTGGCCGTGGTGGCGACACCGCCAGATGCTGTGTGGGCGTTCAGCATCTATGCAGCCATCCTGGTTTCGCTGGTCGGGATGGCTTCCATCCCTCCCCGCTTCTTTCTCACCCGGTTGTCGATCGACCTTCCCTTTGTGCTGTTTGCCTTCCTGCTCCCGTTCATAGCTGAGGGCCCTCGAATCGACCTCGGGTTTCTCTCGGTGTCGGCGACCGGGCTCCTGGGAGCTTGGAACATCCTGGTCAAGGCGACCCTCGGGGCGGGTGCATCGGTGCTGCTAGCGGCGACGACCGAAGTCAGTCAGATCATCACCGGGCTGCAAAAGCTGCGGGTTCCGATCGTCCTCACGGCCATCGCCGCCTTCATGATCAGATACCTCGAGGTGATTGCCGGCGAAATGCGACGCACCCGGACCGCAATGACTGCTCGCGGCTATGACCCATCTTGGATCGCCCAGATTCGACCCTTGGCCACCGCCGCGGGCGCTTTGTTCATCCGCTCCTACGAACGGGGTGAAAGAGTTCATCAGGCGATGCTGGCTCGCGGGTTCGGAGGTGAGTTTCCCCCACCGTTCATGGAACGCCCGGAGACTGTTCGTTGGTGGCCAGCCATGGTGCCGGTGCTGTTCGCATGGACGACGATGATCACAGCCAGGATCGTCTCATGAAAGCCCTCGTCTCATGAAGGCATTGTCGGTCTCGGGACTCTCATTCAGCTATCCGGACGGCACCAAGGCTGTCAACGGGTTCGACCTCGAGGTCGAGATCGGCGAGCGGGTGGCCCTGCTCGGTCCCAATGGTGCCGGCAAGACCTCCTTTCTATTGCTGCTGATCGGCGTCCTCGAGGCCCAGGCCGGCTCTATTGGAATCGGGGGACTGCGACTCGAGCCGGATAATCTGAGCGAGATCCGGCGACGACTCGGCCTGGTCTTTCAAGATCCAGACGATCAACTCTTCATGCCAACCGTTGAGGAGGACGTCGCCTTCGGACCGGCCAACCTCGGACTTCGGGGTCCCGAGTTGAAGATCAGGGTGGAGGAGGCTCTGGAATCGGTCGGAGAAGCCCATCTCGCCGAGAGGGCGCCGCACCATCTGTCCGGCGGTGAGCGCCGCCGCGTTGCCATCGCCACCGTCCTGACCATGCGCCCCGAGGTGCTGGTTCTCGACGAACCGACCTCGAACCTCGATCCGGCCGGCCGCCGCGAATTGGTGGCGCTTCTGAAGGGTATGGGTTCGACCCAACTCGTTGTCACCCATGACCTACCGTTCGCCCTTGAGCTCTGCACGCGCTCGGTCATCATGGACGGCGGTCGGGTGGTCGCCGATGGTCCTACCGCGGAGCTCATGACAGACCGAGAGCTGATGACCCGGCATCGGCTCGAGCTTCCGTATGGGTTCGACCCTGCCAACATC
>CAZPIZ010000023.1:0-15883 GCA_964586615.1 uncultured Acidimicrobiaceae bacterium
TACCCACCACCGGTTTGTTGGCCCCGTCGGCCGCTTCCTAAGCTCCGCCGAGGTATGGACCTGCCCGCTCGACAATTGATTCCGTCCCTGACGTCCGGGATCCATTGATGGACGGCGTCGACTTTCTCATAGTGGTAGGCCGGGTGGTGGCCGTGTTCGTGCTCCTCCTCGGCACCACCGTCATCAACGTCTGGATTGAGCGCAAGGTGCTCGCCAAGATGCAGAACCGGGTAGGGCCCAACCGGGCCGGACCCTGGGGTTTGCTGCAGACCGTGGCCGACGGGCTCAAGCTCTTTTTCAAGGAGTCGATTACCCCAAGCAAGGTCGAGTACGGGATCTATGCGCTGGCCCCCTTCCTGGCGGTGATTCCCGCCTTCCTGATATTCATGGTGGTCCCATTTGGGAGACCGTTCACCATCGGGGGACGGGAGGTGATCATTCAGGGCACAGACCTCAACGTCGGGGTTCTCTTCATTCTCGCCATGTCTTCCCTGTCGGTCTATGCGGTGATCCTGGCTGGCTGGTCTTCTGGCTCCAAGTACCCGCTTCTGGGAGGCGTTCGGGCCACCGCCCAAGCGATCTCGTATGAGGCCGCCATGGGTCTGGCAATGGTCGCCGTCGTGATGTACTCCTCGACCAGCGTTGACGGTGGGACGTTGTCATTGGCCGGAATCGTCGAGCGGCAAGCAGGCACGTTTGCCGATGTCTTTCCCGGTCTGGCCTCGATTGCCCAGTTCATACCCCGATGGAATTTGATTCCCCAGTTCGTCGCCTTCGGGATCTTCTTCGTTGCGATCACCGCTGAGACCAATCGTTCGCCTTTCGATCTGGTCGAGGCCGAGCAGGAACTGGTTGGAGGTTTTCACACCGAGTATTCCGGGATGCGCTTTGCCATGTTTCAGCTGGCCGAATATTCGAACATCTTCTCGATGTGCGCCATCTGCGCCAGTCTGTTCCTTGGTGGCTGGAACGGTCCGACCTGGGATGGGACCCTCCCCGCCTTCATATCCGCGGTTCTGCCGACCTTTTGGCTCCTGGTCAAGACCTATGTCCTGTTTTTCATCTTGATCTGGCTGCGTGCCACCCTGCCCCGCATGAGATACGACCAGTTGATGCAGCTCGGATGGAAGCGGCTCATTCCCGGCGCACTGGTCTGGCTTATCGTCTCCACCTTGGTTATAGGGATCCGCCAGTTCGGTTTGCCCTGGAGCCCCTCATGAACTGGAAGCCTTTCACGAGGACGACCTGATGGGTGCGATCTCTGAGTTCTTCAAGGGCCTCCGGGTCACCGGGAAGGTGATGGTCGACACCGTCGTCGGGGATGGCCTTGTGACCACCCAGTACCCCAAGGAGTTCCGTCAGAAGCCACAGCGGTTCCATGGCCGTCACGTTCTCAATCGTTACCCGGACGGGATGGAGAAGTGCATTGGCTGTGAGCTCTGTGCCGGCGCCTGTCCGGCCAGGTGCATCTATGTCCGCGGCCTCGACAATCCGCCCGATCAGCCAGTCAGCCCGGGTGAGCGGTTCGGATTCGTCTATGAGATCAACATGCTTCGGTGCATCTTCTGCGCCCTATGCGTGGAGGCATGCCCGACGGAAGCCATCACTATGACCTCGCTGTTCGAGATGTCGACCACGAATCGCGATGACGCCATCTACACCAGGAACGAGCTCCTGATGCGCCCCGACGGCTCGGTCCCCCACATGTTCCCCGATGATCCGCTTGCCCGGCACTCCGAGCTGGAAACGGCTGACGGCTGGGTCCGCGCCACCGCCCCCAGCGGCGTCGCCGCTTATGAAGGAGTCAAGTCCTGGCAGGGGACCCCCGGTTCAGCCTCCTGGGATCCCGAACCCACCCAGGAAGAGATCGATCAATGAGAACGTCAAGTACCAAGTACCAAGTACCAGGTACTAAGTACTCCGTTCGTCACGATCGAGGTCTGGCCTGATGGTCGAGTTGGTGGTGTTCCTTCTCATGGCCACGGCTTCGCTTCTCGGGGCTCTCACCGTTATCAGGGCCCGCAATCCTGTCTATGCAGCGATGGGTTTGTTGGCGACGCTGTTCTCCATGGGCGTGCTCTATGTCCTCAACCTCGCTCACTTCGTGGCCGCAGTCCAGGTCATCGTTTACGCCGGGGCGGTGATGACCTTGTTTCTGTTCGTGATCATGTTGGTCGGTGTCGACAAGGCCGAGGATCTCAGCGAGACCATTCCCCATCAACGCCGGCTTGCGATGGCTCTTGGCCTGGTGGCGGTTGGCATCGGAGTCGCCCTCGTGGCCCGAGGAAGGTTCTCATGGGTACCGGTGGTGTCCAACCTGGCCGATCCCCAGGCGACCAACGGGACCGTGCAAGCCATCGCCGAGCCGCTTTTCCGTGAATGGGTCCTGGCGTTCGAAGCCACGGCCCTTCTGCTCACGATCGCCGCGGCCGGTGCGATCGCCCTCGCCTCCCATCGCCGGCCCAGTGCCAGCAGGGCGCAAGAGACGGCGGCGAAATGAACCTCGTGGTGACACCGGGCTGGTACATGACCCTGGCCGCGATCCTCTTCGGGATCGGAGCGCTGGGGATCTTGATCCGGCGCAACGCCCTCGTCATGTTCATGTGCATCGAGTTGATGCTCAACGCCGTCAACCTCACGTTCATCGCGGCGGGTCGGGCCCTGGGCAACCTTGACGGACAGCTTGCAGTGTTCTTCGTTCTGGTCGTGGCTGCTGCCGAGGTGGTCGTTGGCCTGGCCATCATCGTTGCCATCTTCCGCCTTCGCCGCACCGCCTCGGTTGACGACCTAACAGAGATGAGCGGATGAGCCCAGTCTCAAGTCTCAAGCCTCAAGCCTCAAGTCTGATTGGTTCGCTCCTGTTTGAGACTTGGGACTTGCTGCCCGCTCGTCGCGATCCAGGTGAACAGGGTGGATAGTCTCCAGCAGCTCCTTTGGCTTGTCATCGCTCTTCCGCTCGCCGGAGCGGTTTTTCTTCACTTCTTTGGACGCCGGATCGGTGAGCCCCGGGCCGGTTATCTCGCCACTCTCGCCATCGCCGGATCCTTCGCGATTGCCCTAGGTGCCGCCCTGCCGTTCTTCGCCGGGGGGTCAGCTGGCACCCACGTGATGCTCTGGGAGTGGATGCCTTCCATTGGCGCCAGCTTCGAGATCAACTGGGACCCACTCGCCGCCCTCATGACTCTGGTCGTCACCGGGGTGGGTTCGCTGATCCACATCTACTCGATCGGCTACATGCACGGCGATCCTCGCTTTTCCCGGTTCTTCACCTATCTCAACCTGTTCGCTGGCTCGATGTTGACCCTCGTTCTGGCCGGCAACTACGCCATGCTCTTCCTGGGTTGGGAACTCGTCGGCCTGTGCTCCTACCTGCTCATCTCTTTCTGGTTCACCAAGCCATCGGCGGCGGCGGCCGGAAAGAAGGCGTTCATCGTCAACCGGATCGGCGACCTCGGTTTCCTGGTGGGGTTGATGCTGGTCTTCGCATCGTTTCACACCCTCGCCTTCACCGGCATTTTCGAGCGGGCCGAGGAAGTGCTCTCGCCGGGCATGGCCACTGCCATCGGCCTGCTGATCCTGGTCGGGGCTGTAGGCAAGTCCGCCCAGATCCCTCTTCATGTGTGGCTCCCCGATGCCATGGAGGGCCCCACCCCGGTCTCAGCCCTGATCCATGCCGCCACGATGGTGACGGCCGGGGTCTATGTCATCGCCCGGTCGGCAGCCATTTTCGAGATATCACCGGTCGCCGGCCCGGTAGTTGCCACCGTCGGCGCGGTCACGGCTTTGTGGGCGGCGACGATTGCGATCGCCCAGACCGATATCAAACGGATGTTGGCGTACTCCACCATCAGCCAGCTCGGATACATGTTCCTGGCGGTGGGGGCAGCGGGATACGTGGCCGGAGTCTTCCACCTCATGACCCATTCCTTCTTCAAGGCGCTGCTGTTCCTCGGGGCCGGTTCGGTGATCCACGGTATGCACGAGGAGCAGGACATGCGGAAGATGGGCGGCCTCCGCAAGGCGATGCCGGTAACCGCTGCCACGATGGCGATCGCGACGGTCGCCATCGCCGGGATCCCACCGCTGGCCGGATTCTGGTCGAAGGATGAGATCCTGGGAGTTGCCTTCGGTAAGGGCGGCTGGTTCGGTGTTCTCTGGGTGGTCGGGTTGGTGACCGCTTTGCTGACCGCCTTCTACATGACCCGCCAGTTCGTGTTGGTCTTCATGGGAGAAGCGCGCTGGGACCCCGACGTCCACCCCCACGAATCCCCTCGAGTGATGACCTTGCCACTGATCGTGCTGGCCGGGCTGTCGATCGTTGGGGGTTTCATCAACACTCCGTTCCGGCTGGGTCTCGAGCACTTCCTGGAGCCATCACTTGAAGGTGTGCATGTGTCCCATCCACCGGAGGGCTGGGGCATGTTCCTTCTGCTCGCCGCCCTCAGCGTCGGTGCCGGTCTGGCAGGAGTGGGTGCGGCCTTCCTGACCTACAACCGTCCCGCCGATCTGTGGCGACGCTTTGAGGAGTCATTCGGAAAGTTGTGGGACGCATGGCAGAACGCCTACTGGGTTGACGACCTTTACGGAATGACCATCGTTCAACCAGGTCGGAAGCTCGCTGAAGCAGCCGCATTTCGCTTCGATATCCCCGTCGTCGACGGCCTGGTCAACGGGGCCGGTCGCCTGGTCAGGAACGTCGCCGGATGGGCCCGGGGAATGCAGACCGGCCTGGTTCGCAGCTACGGCCTCCTCTTCGGCGCCGGCACCGTGGCCGTGATCGCCTGGATGCTGGCAAGGGGAGCATGAAAGGCCTCGCCTCGGTCCGGCCCATTTTACGCTTTACGTTTTACGTTCTACGTCGGGATCGACGTACCACGTACCACGTACCACGTACCACGCTGCTGGGAGGGCGCAGCTGATGTTGACGGCCCTCATCCTTCTGCCTGCCATCGGGGCCGTCGTTGTCGCTTTGTTGCCGAAGCGGCGGACCGAGCTGTACATGCCGATCGGGGTCACGCTTTCGTTGCCTGCGTTGGCGCTTTCCGGGTACCTCTTTGCGACCTTCGAATCGGGCAACGCCGGTTTCCAGTTTGTCGAGCGCGCACCTTGGTACGAACCCTGGTCTATCTACTGGCATCTTGGCGTGGACGGCATCTCGCTTCCGCTCGTGATGTTGACCGCCTTGCTGGTACCTATCGCCCTTGCCGCCTCCACTGCGATCAAGCACAGGGTGAAGGAGTTTGTCGTGTACATCCTGCTTCTCGAAGCGGGACTGATCGGGGTCTTCCTCTCCCTTGACCTGTTCCTCTTCTTCGTCTTCTTCGAGGCGATCCTCATCCCTATGTATTTCATCATCGGGATCTGGGGAGGGGAGCGTCGCATCTACGCCGCGATCAAGTTCTTCCTGTACACATCCTTCGGTTCAGCTTTGATGTTGGCCGCCATCATCGCCCTGGCGGTCATCCACCAACGCCAGACCGGGACTCCGTCTTTCTCGTACCTCGAACTCTTCGATCTCACCCTCAACCCGACCACCGAACGATGGCTGTTCGCCGCCTTTGCACTTGCGTTTGCTATCAAGGTTCCGATGTTTCCACTACACACCTGGCTTCCCGACGCTCATGTCGAAGCCCCCACTGCCGGCTCGGTGCTCCTGGCCGGGGTGCTCCTGAAGCTCGGTACCTACGGGCTCCTTCGTTTCAACCTGGGCCTTTTCCCGCAAGCATCGGTGGACTTCGTTCCGGTGCTGGCGGTGCTGGCGGTGATCGGGATCGTCTACGGGGCGGCTGTGGCGATCGTTCAACCCGATCTGAAGAAACTGGTGGCGTATTCCTCGGTCTCCCACCTTGGCTTCATCGTCCTCGGAACCTTTGCGCTGACCTCGGGTGGTCTGGCGGGCGGGGTCATCCAGAGCGTGAACCACGGGTTAACGACAGGTGCCCTGTTCCTACTGGTGGGCATGATCTACGACCGCCGCCACACCAAGAAGATCGAGGACTTCGGAGGCCTCGCCAAGGTCATGCCGATCTACGCCGGGCTGTTCCTGTTCACCTCGTTTGCCTCGATCGGCCTTCCCGGGCTCAACGGCTTCGTAGGTGAGTTCATGATCCTTTTGGGAAGCTTTCCCTCGCTGCCCGTTCACGCAATCGTCGCTGCCAGCGGGGTGGTCCTGGCGGCGATCTACATGTTGTGGGCCTACGAACGGACCTTCACCGGCATTCCTGACAAACCGGAGAACCAAAAACTGGTGGATCTGTCCATCAGAGAGATTTCGATTCTGGCCCCTCTGGTGGTGCTGATGCTCGTGCTCGGGCTCTATCCCAAGGTCCTGCTCGACCGTATCGAGCCTTCGACGGAGGCCGTTCTCGACCGGATCGAGTCGGTGACCGACTACCAGGTGCCGGTTCCGGGTCGGACCGACCAGGTGCTCGCCGGAGGTGGTGAGTGATTGCTCCGCCGGACATCAACTGGCTCGGCATTCTCCCGGAGCTGATCCTCGGGCTGGGCGCAGCCCTGGTCCTGCTGATCGATGTGCAGTGGAAGCCGCGTTCGCGAGTCCTGTGCCTGGTAGCCGGGGCCGTCCTGGGGCTGGCGGGCATCGCAGCGTTGATCCAGCGTTGGTGGCTGGCAGGGCTTGGCCCGGAAGAACAGACTGCCGCCAACCTCAACCCTTTCGGGGGAATGCTGGTCGTCGACCAGTATGGCGTGTTCGCCCATCTGCTCCTGATAGTCGTCGC
The DNA here is from genome assembly GCA_964586615.1 of uncultured Acidimicrobiaceae bacterium. Taxonomy (GTDB): domain Bacteria; phylum Actinomycetota; class Acidimicrobiia; order Spongiisociales; family ZC4RG35; genus DATEEG01. The sequence continues at coordinate 6,738 of CAZPIZ010000023.1, forward strand.
CCTCTGTGGGCTGGGTGCGGGGTGGCGGTTCTTCGAATCACTCGGCCGAAGAGCAGCCGAAGGCCTGGCTCTACTGCTGCTCTCGACCGCTGGTTTCGCATTGATGGCCTCGACCCCCCATCTGGTCATGATGTTTCTTGGTCTGGAGATCGGCTCGATCAGCCTCTATGTCCTGGCCGGTTTCGCCCGTGGTGATGACGCTCGTTCGGAGGAAGCAGCGATCAAGTACTTCCTCCTCGGTTCGTTTGCATCCGCCATATTCATATACGGGGTGGCACTGCTGTTTGCAGGTACCGGCTCGCTGCACCTATTCGAACAGCGAAGTTTTCTAGCGTCGAACGTCGTCCTCCGCCCGGCCGTTTTGCTGGCAGGTCTGGCCCTGACCATCGTCGGGCTGGCTTTCAAGATCACGGCGGCTCCGTTTCACACATGGGCGCCGGACGTGTACCAGGGGGCCCCGGCCGGCGTGGTCGGATTCATGGCCGCCGCCGCCAAGGTCGGTGGGTTCGCAGCGCTGGTCCGTCTCTTACACACCGGTTTCGCCGATTACTCGTCGACCTGGGCGATGGTTGTCGCCGGAATCGCGGTTCTGTCGATGCTGATCGGTTCGTTCCTGGGAGTGGTCCAGGACGACCTGCGGCGTCTTCTGGCCTACTCGGGGGTCGCCCATGCAGGGTTCATCCTGACCGGCGTGGTAGCCGGTCGTGAAGGCACCGGTGGAGTCTGGTTTTACCTGGCGGTGTATGCCGTTCAGCTGGTCGGGGCCTATGCGGTGGTGGCCGTGGTGAGCGGACCCAACTCTTCCGGCTCCGCCCTCGCTCGCTATTCGGGGCTCGGCAAGCGGCAGCCCTTTCTGGCGCTGGGTCTGACGGTTCTGCTGCTCGGGATGGCGGGCATCCCGTTCACCTCCGGCTTCATCGCCAAATTCGGAGTGTTTCAGGAGGCTTGGCGGGCAGGGTTCGGGTGGTTGGTGGTCGTGGCGCTCCTGGCGTCGGTGGTGTCATTCTTCATCTACTTGCGGGTCATCGTTGCCATGTACATGGGCGACGCCGAAGGCGAGTTGGCTCCATCGCAGCTGGCTCCATCTCTGGGGGCACCGGTTCGCACCGTTTTGGTGGTTGCGATGGCGGTAACTCTGATCTTCGGCCTCTTCCCGGCGCCGTTGCTTCGCCTGGCCGCCAATGCGCTGCCGCTCTAAACGCGCATCCATCGCCGCTTTGGCCATCGTCCTCGTCTCGATCCCGACCGCGGCCAGTGCCGAAATCACCCAGGCCGACCTGGTTCTGGTGCGAGCCGGTGACGTCATAGCCGAGGACCTTTACGCGGCGGGCAACCGGGTAACCATCGAGGGTCGGATCGAGGGCGACCTGCTGGCCGTCGCATTCGAGGACATCGTGATCTCTGGCGAGGTCACCGGGGACGTAGTGGTGGTGGCGAGCAAAGTAACGATCAACGGAACCGTCGGTGGCTCGGTTCGTGTCTCCGCCGGCCTGGTGGAGGTGGGAGGTTCAATAGGCGACGATCTCGCCGTGGTCTCCTGGGACACGGTCGTTGGTCCGAACGGGGTCATAGGACGGGATCTGATCAACTGGGGCCGCAATGGTCGGGTGGACGGAAAGGTGGAACGGGACCTCACCGGCCGTTTCTCCCGCTTGACGATCGACGGCCGGGTGGGCGGCTCGGTTGAAGTGAATGTGGGCAGTCTGGTGGTTGGGGCCACCGCCGAGATCGAGGGCGACGTCGCCTATCGATCCACGCGAGAAGCGGAGGTCAATTCGAGCGTTATCGGTGGCTCGGTCATTCAGCGGACCCCGCTGCCCCCCAACATCAAAGTGCGGGCACTGCAACTTCTCACCGTGATCCTCTTCATGTTCTTTCTGACGGCCACCGGGTTGTTCGTGGCCTTGTCGTGGCCGGAACAACTTGAATCGGCGATGACGGCCGCCGGGAGGGGTTGGCGGACCTGGCTCGCTGGATTGGGGGTCCTGGTCTCACCTTTGGTCGGAGCCGGCGTCTTCGGATTCATATTGGGCATCGCTCCGTCGCAGGCGGCGGTGCCGCTGGCGATCATCTTGTTGCCCATCGTTCTCGGTCTTGGTGGCGTCGTGCTTCTGGCCGCCCTTTTCGGAGTGATTCCTGCGGCTGCCGCGGTCGGCAGGCTGGTAGTGCGGAGAAGGGCATCGGCGGCTGCTGCGGTGCTGTTGGGGATGTTCCTGGTCTTAGTCGTGATGCTGATTCCTGGGCTTCGGTGGGTGGCGGGCGCCCTCGTCGTTCCGCTTGGAGTTGGATCGCTGTTGGGAAGGCGTCCTCCACAAGTCCCCCAAATCGGGCCGTTGGCGGAAGCGCCCCCCGTCCATGAATAGTTCGGGCCCCCGTCCATGAATAGTTCGGTTTTCCACCGCGGCGCCAAGCTACGTACGGCCGTAAAGGCCGAGGGCTGCTGGGTCGTCGATTCGAACGGCAACCGTTACCTCGATGCCGCCGGGGGAGCGGTGGTGTGCGGTGTGGGGCATGGGCGGCCCGAAGTCATCGCGGCGATATCCGACCAACTGGGAAGGGTCGGCTATGTCCACGCCTCGACCTTCACCACCCCGGTGGTCGAGGAGTATGCGAAGTTGGTGGCTGCCCGGACACCGATGGAAGGGCCCCGCGTCTACCCGGTGTCGGGGGGCAGCGAGGCGATGGAAACGGCGCTGAAGCTGGCGCGGGCATATCACCTTGCCCGTGGTGAGGCGCACCGCACCCAGATCCTCGCCCGGGAAGGGAGTTATCACGGCAACTCGTTGGGGGCGCTGGATGTGTCGGGCCGGGTGGCGTTGAGAAGCCCCTATCTCCCATGGTTGGGCCGAACTGTTCATCTCCCAGCGGTCTACGAGTACCGATGCCGGGCCCCTCTCCATCCATCGGGTTGCGGAGCGTGGCATGCGGCCCAATTGGAACATGAGATCGTGACCCGGGGTGATGTGGCCGCCTTCGTAGCCGAGTCGGTGGGTGGTGCCACCCTCGGTGCCGCGGTACCCCCCGATGACTACTGGCCGGCGATCGCCGAGGTCTGCCGTCGTCTCGGTGTCCTTCTGATCGTCGATGAGGTCATGGCGGGGTTCGGGCGAACCGGGACCTGGTTCGGTATCGAGCACTGGGGGGTTCGACCCGACGTCATCGTCGCCGGCAAGGGGGCGTCCTCGGGGTACTGGCCACTCGGTCTGTGCATCGCTTCGGAGAACGTCCACAACACGGTCGGCGGTTCCTTCGTCCACGGATTCACGTATTCGCATCATGCCGGAGGCGCCGCCGCCGGCTTGGCGGTCCTAAAGATCATCGAATCGGAGGGCCTTTTGGAGGCCTCTGCCCGGCAAGGGGATCGTTTGATGAACCGTCTTCGAGAGTCGGTGGGGAATCATCCCCGGGTCGGCGATATCCGGGGCCGGGGCCTGCTGGTGGCGGTGGAAATCATCGCTGACCGGGTCACCAAGGAGCCTTTCGATCGAGACCAGGCCGTTACGGAGCGTTTGCTGGATGCCTGTCTGGAGAACGGGCTGATCGTGTACCCGGCCTCGGGGGGGGCAGACGGGGTCAACGGTGACGCCGTCCTCTTCGGCCCTCCCCTCACGATCTCCGACGCCGAGGTGGACTCGGTGGCAGAACGCTTCACGGATGCTCTAACCCGAAACCTAAGGTTATAGGGGGCGGAAACCGCTGCTTATCGCCTTTGGATTCCCGTGCGGATCCCCATGCGGTTTGCCCGCCCGCCCCGGTAGCCTCAACCACACATGCTCGATCAGCTTGGGCGTCCCCTTCACGACCTACGGATCTCGGTCACCGACCGCTGCAACTTTCGGTGCACGTACTGCATGCCGAAGGAGATCTTCGGACGTGAATATGAGTTTCTGGCCAGGGATCAACTCCTCTCCTTCGAGGAGATAGAAAGGGTCACAGGCGCATTCGCCCGTGCGGGCGCCCAGAAGGTGCGGATAACGGGCGGTGAACCGCTCCTGCGGAAGGGGATCGAAGATCTGATAGGCCGCCTCGCCCCGATCCCGGGCGTGGAGGATTTGACCCTCACGACCAACGGGTCGCTGCTTGCCCGCAAAGCCCGGGCCCTCAAGGAGGCCGGGCTCAAACGTGTGACGGTGTCGCTCGACTCGATGGACGACACGGTCTTCATGGCGATGAACGACGTAGGTTTCCCGGTCCAGTCGGTCCTCGACGGGATCGAGGCCGCTGCCTCTGCCGGACTCGATCCGATCAAGATCAACATGGTCGTCAAGCGTGGTGTCAACGAGACCTCGGTGGTCGAGGTGGCCCGTCATTTCCGGGGAACCGGGCGAGTCGTTCGGTTCATCGAGTACATGGACGTAGGAACCACCAACGGATGGCGGCTTGACGATGTGGTCTCCGGTCGCGAGATCGTCGAATTGATCAACGCCGAGTTCCCGCTCGAACCGATCGAGGCCGGATATCGGGGAGAGGTTGCCCAGCGGTACCGATACCGGGACGGATCCGGCGAGGTCGGTGTAATCACCTCGGTCACCCAGCCGTTTTGTGGAGACTGCACCAGGGCACGTTTGTCGGCCGAGGGGAAGCTCTACACCTGCCTCTTCGCCACCAAAGGCACCGACCTCAGATCAGTGCTCCGTTCGGGGGCATCCGATCCCGAACTCGACGAGGTCATCTCCGGGGTCTGGTCGCAACGCTCCGATCGATATTCGGAGATCCGGACCTCGCAGACGGTGAAGATCGGTCGCAAGGTGGAGATGAGCTATATCGGGGGATAAGCCCGAGTCTCAAACCTCGAACCTCATATAGCCCCCGGGAGCCCGAACCGTTCGAGTCCGATGTTGACATCCTCCGGACGATCCACCGAGAACCAGGAGCGGCCGTCTTCACCCCAGGACCGCCACACGGGTTCGGTGATCTCCAAAGGCATGGCCAGGTCCATCAGTTCCTGAAGCGATCCCACCTGCTTTACCACGGTCGCCACACCGGGGTAATAGACGGCGCACGTCACCTGACGGGTGTCGTTGTGAACCGGCACTGCCGTTTCCCCGACCGAGGCGAGCTTCGTCAGCGTCGCCGGGCGCACCCAGGGTTGGTCAACCGCCACCAACAGCACCGGTTGCCCTCTCTCTAGGCCGGCTGCGAGACCGGCCAGGGGACCCGCGATCCCATCGGGATCCGCAAGACCCGGGTGTCCGTCCCAACCACCAGGGCGTCCCGCCACGACCACCTGATCCGCCACGGAACCCAGGGCGTCCATCACCCAGGAGATCATCGGGCGGCCGCCAACATCGCAAAGCGCCTTGTCGCTACCCATCCTTCTGCTGGCCCCACCGGCCAGTACCACTCCCAGCATGAGCTGAGGCTACGGTCCCGATTCGATGCCCGCCGCCTCGCTGATAGCGGTTCTCGCCGCCGCCTTGCTTCACGCCTCCTGGAACCTGGTCCTCAAGTCCAGTTCCGAACGACTGGTGGCGGCCGCGGCCCAGGTGACAATGGCCGGATTCGTCTTTCTCCCGGTTCTCATCTGGCGGGGTTTTCCGATCGAGGCGTTGCCGTATCTCCTGGCGTCCGGGGTAGTCCAACTGGGTTATCTATACGCATTGGCGACGGCCTACGACCGGGCCGACCTTTCGTTCGTCTATCCGATTGCGAGAGGCAGCGCCCCCGTCCTGATCGCCCTGGGAGCTTTCTTGGGGCTCAGCGACCTCGTCCAGGGTCTTGGCTGGTTGGCCCTTGTGCTGATTTGTGGTGGGGTTCTGATCATCGGCCTCTCCGCCCCCTCCCGTCGCGGTGCCGAATGGTCATTGATAACGGGCTTCCTCATTGCCACCTATGTGACCATCGACGGATCCGGGGTGCGCCAAACGGATGACACGCTGGCCTATACCGCGGCCCTCTACTTCATCACCGCAGTGTTGCTGGTTCCGGTCACTCTTCTGGCCCGGGGTTCACAGGTGATCGGTACCGCCGTCAAAGCCGAGTGGAGGCGCCACCTCTTCGCCGGGACTGCCTCGCTGGCCTCGTACAGCCTGTTGCTTTACGCATCGCGCTCGGCCCCGCTTTCTCTGGTGTCGGCAGCAAGAGAGAGCGGCGTCGTGTTCGCGACACTGCTCGGATGGTGGTTTCTGGATGAGCATGTGACCCGACCCCGTTGGCTGGCGGCGAGTCTTATCGCAGCCGGAGTTGTGGTCTTAGCCCTGAGCCGGTGACGGAGTCCCGGATCGGGCCCCGGAGGCCGTTCGGTACCCGGCCCATATGAAACCTGCTGCGAGCAAGAGGGACACGGCGAAGGCTGCACCCTCGCCGATGGCGAGGCCGGTGCCGCCCCACGTTGCCGCCAGGGTCCCACCCACAATCAGGGCGTTTCCCCACACCAGTCGCCGGTTCTTCTTCCAGAAGCGAAACAGACTCACCAGGGCCAGCAGAATGAGGATGGTCGCCCCGGTCCCCCCTCCGATTGCTGCGAGAAGCCGGGGGCCGAAGCCCTCGGAGATCGGCGGGAAGATGTCGTGGGGAACCCCACCCTCTGGCAGGGGTCGATCAAAGCCAACCGTGCTCGTCAAGGTCGTGGAAATGGCGGCGATCGCACCGCAGACGATGAACATGATCGTCCCGGCTCGTTTGCCGATCACGAGGTACATGGAGCCCAGGGCCAAAAACGGGATGTTGATGATCGCACCGAGGAGAAAGAAGGCCCGGTACGAGACCCCGGTCCAACCGGCGGCGAGCCCGTAGGCGAGGGCCCACGACGCGATCGCAAACATCGAGATCCCGGCTGCGTAGGCAGCCGTGTGTGGTCGGGGCTTGCGCCGGAAGTCGAGGATCAGATCAATGGCGAAAGCGGTGGCAATGGCAGCCGCCGTTATCGAGATGAACTGCTCCATGCTCGATTAGCTAAGCCATCCGGGCCACCGACGGCGAGTCGGGTTTCATCATCCGGCATCTGGCACCTGGCTCAGGGTCGTCCGAATCCCTACGCCCCCGCTTGGGCCCCGCGGACGGTTCTCGCCCCGAGTTCCCGGTCGAGCATCAAGAGTGCCGATCCGTCGGCCCCGGCATGACCCAACTGGCCAAGAATCTTCTGCACGGTTGATTCCTCCTCCACCTGCTCGGTCAGGAACCAATCCAGCAGGGGATAACTCTCGACGTCCTTCTCCTCAGAGGCTTTGAGATAGAGATCCCTGATCGATCTGGTGACGGATTGTTCCTGGGCCAGGGCAGCCCCGAACACCGCCTTGGGGGATTCGAAATCGTCCTCCGGTTTCTTTCTGTCGCCGATGACGAGCTTGTTGCCCCGGTCGAGGATGAAGTCCATGAAGCGAAGGGCATGCAACCGTTCTTCCCCGGATTGGATCCGCATCCACGAGGCCATTCCCGGGAGATCGATCGAGTCGAACCAGGCCGACATCTGGAGGTAGGCAACAGAAGCGCTCAGCTCCATCGTTACCTGCTCGCTGAACGACCTGGCCAGCTCGTCACTCATCTTCATTTGGGATCTCCTTGCTTTTTCGCGAGGTCAGCGATTCGCCCTCTTGCCATCTTGCCAGGACCCAGAGCAGGTCCGAAAGCCGGTTGAGGTACTTCCCCACCTCCGAACCTTCTGCCACCGCCACCAGCGCCTCGCGCTCGGCTCGCCGCATCGTCGTCCTGGCCAGGTCCAGTAGTGCCGCCACCCGGGTGCCACCCGGAAGAACGAACTCGGTCGGTGGATCGAAACGTTCCGAATAGCGGTCGATCAATCCTTCCAACGATCTGACCATCTCCGGGTCGACCAGGGTCGTTCCCGACTTCAGCTTGGGCCGATTCTCGGGAAGGGTTGCCAGCTCCGCCATGGCGATGTAAAGGCCCCGCTCGAGGTCCACCATCAGCCCGGAGAGCTCGTTGGAGTCGGTAAAGGCTCGAACCAAGCCCAACGCCGCTTGGGCCTCGTCGACCGCCCCATATGCCCGAGGATGGGAATCGTCCTTCCTCACCCGGCCCCCGTAATAGAGGGCGGTGGTGCCATCGTCTCCGGTCCTGGTGTAGATCCGAGCCACCTGTTGACGTTACCGGGCCACCAGTAGCGGAACCGCCACTTCGTCGGGGCTGAGACCGCCGTGATAGCCCACCAACCTCTTGTCAAAGCCGGGAGGCAGGATCACCGTCCCCGGCGAGGCGAGAAGGACGGCGTCGGGGAGCCGACCACCCAATTCCCTGTGCCTGGGACCCGGCCCCAACCAGGGAATGAACTGCTCCGGCTTCACAAGGGTGGCTCCCGTCTCTCCGGCGAGCCGGCCGATCAGCCTCCCTGAGCCTCGAATCATCACCGCCCGGGGGTCGCCCCAGAAGTCGAGTGGCCGGTAGATCTCGTTCCGGATGAGGATCTTGTTCTCTTCGGCAATCCCCGGCACGCCATGATCGGCGGTCCCGACCATCGCCACACCGGTGGGTAGCCGCTCGGCGATCCCAGACCAGACCGCAGCGACCATCGCCATCGCCTCGCCGTATTCGGGCGAATCCTGGCCGAACACGTGGGCCGCGAAATCGACCGGGGGTACGTAGGTGAAGACCAGAGTCCCCCTGGTCGCCGCAGCTTCGACGGTGAGCGCCACGAACTGATCGACGGTCTCGGCCCCGACGAATTCTGCGCCTCGATAAAGGGCGGATGTGAATGGTGTCGAGACGAAACCAGCCGGCTGGACCGTGACGGTCCTGATCCCATTCTCTGACAGCCTTTCCCAGAGGTTGGGGGATGGCAACAGACGATTGGTCGGGTAATCGACCGAAGCCCCCCTCAGATCGACCCACTTCAGCGTGTTGACCACCCGGCCAAGCTCGGGCAGCCACGACAAATGCGCTACCACCCCGTGAGTCGAAGGGCTCGTGCCGGTGACGATGGTCGACATGCTGACGGTGGTGGTTGTCGGGAAGGGGGCGTCCAGGGCTCCCTGACGGGCGCGGCGGAACACCTCGGCGCCGGGGTGGTTGAGTTGGCCGTCCCCGAGCCCGTCGAAGAGGACCAGGACGATCGACGAAGCCTCGGGGATGCGCGAAGCCAGGTCTGCGGTAAGTCTCTCGGCTCGGGCGGTTCCGGTCAGACGAGCTTCGATCTCGGCCACGAGGTTGACGAGGCCCCTTCCCATGTAGTCGGGACCCGTTCCCATGTA
>CAZPIZ010000024.1:0-15725 GCA_964586615.1 uncultured Acidimicrobiaceae bacterium
CGTAGAGTCGGTCGACGGTCACCGTCCCAGCTTCTCGGCCAACCAGCGAAACGTGCCCGGGGCCCAGTGGTCGAAGTACTTGAACGCACAATGGCCCGCGTCTGAGTAGACCCGGGCCTCCTTCCCCGCGACCGGCCCGGTCTCGAGCATGAAGTAGATGTTGCCGATCGGTGCCAGGTGGTCGTGCTTGCCGTTGATCATCAGCACGGGCATCGTGATGTTCTCGAGGATGCCCTGCTCGGAGAGGGCCCAGCGGGAGAACTCGGCCCGCTCCTCCTCGACCGAAGTCGAGGGGAATGAAGGGGGGTCGTCGGGAGCGCCGAAGCGCCACTGGGCTCGCTCGTTTCGGACCCGGACGAACTCCTCGAGCTCTTCGTCGCCCATAACGTATCCGAACGGGTGCCCGGCGTTGGCTACCACCGCCTTGAGCTTCGCCGGGGCGGTGCCTGCGAGCTGCATCACCGAGTAGCCGCCCCTGCTGATGCCGAACGCTCCGATGTGGTCACCATCCACCTCGGGCCGCCCGGCGAGATAGTCAACGGCGGCCTCCCAGGCACTGACCGACTCCGGGGCCCAAGGGAAGGGGTTCTCCCCGGTGCCAGGCCCGTCCATGACCAATGCAGCCATGCCGTTGGCGATACACATGTCCTGAGCCCAGCCTCGATCCTCTTTGAAGACGTCGGCGCCACACATGATGAGGACTGCTGGCACCGGGGACTCGGTCCGTGGCGCCCGGAAGTGGGCTCTGATCGTCTTGGCCTGGTGCTCGAACTCGACGACCTCCATCGGTGGCTCGAGATGGGCGCACGCCTTCCGGTAGGCTCGGGCGCAGTCGTCGCTTATGCGTCTCTTGACGTCGGACACCTCGCCGGGGAACCGGCCGATGGCGTAATAGGTCTTTGCCTGGAGGTAGGCGCGTCTCGACCCCTCGAAGTCACCCGCTTCTTCCAGCCGATCACCTTCGGCTTCGTAGCGGCGTCCCACCTCTTCCCACACCGGCACCCACTTGTCCTGGGTCGTGCCCTCGAGCCGGGCGACGGCCGCCTCGAGCTCTGAGATTTCGTCGATCATCGAGAACCAGCGCCGATAGAAGCCGCCGTGGACGATGACGAAGGGGTCCTCGCTGGGAGCGAAAGCGAGTTCGAGTGTCAATGAAACCTCCTCATCGGCGGGTTCACCCTAGCCGCGAAATCGATTGCGGATCCTGGGGGTCCCCGCGCTCTATTGCGATATCACTTCCTCGATGCTGGTCCCCAGGTCGTCGAGGATCACCATCGCAGCGTTCCTCCCCGGCCCGCCGGTGATCGACCCACCGGGATGGGTCGTCGCACCGGTCTGATACAGACCGGGGATCGGCATGCGATGCTGCGCCCAGCCGGGAGCGGGACGCTGGGCACCGGAATACGCCAGACTCCGGTCTCCACCGTGGATCGTCCCTCGCCACATGTGCGGGTTCGAGGCTTCGATGTCGACCGGGCTCTTGGCCTTCCGGCCCAGGATGGTCTCGTCGGTCAGATTCGGGGCGCACTGCTGGAGGATCCTGAGATGCTCGTCCGCCAGGAGATCCTTGCCCGTTTCCCAATCGCCGAGCTCCTCGGGGGCATCGTAGGGGGCCAGGCTCAGGATCTTCACGGTGTGATGTCCCTCCGGGGCGCGCGACGGGTCGACGATCGTGGGCGTGGCAAAGAGCAGGAATGTCCCGGGTCGGTGGAGACGACGCTGGCGCAGCCCTCTTCCGAACTCGATGACGTCCTCGACCCACGGAGCGGTACCAGCCGACACCGCCTCGACTGCTCCGCCATCGACCGGGAAACGGGGCGGCTCGGTGGTCGCGTAGTACGAGGCGAAGGAGGAGAGCCCCTCGTCGAAGGTGTCGACGCCGTAGAGGAAGTCCTCCCCCCAGGAATCGGATGGGGCCATCTCGACCAGCGTCTTCACGTGAATCGAAGACACGACACCACGCCGGGCTCGGTATTGGTCGCCCCCGCTCGTCTCGACTCCGGCGCATCGTCCGTCTTCGACGATCAAGGACGTGACCAGGGTGTCCGTGATGAGCGTCCCGCCGTCTTTCTCGAACGCGGCCACGATCGCCTTGGGCAGGCTCGACGAGCCTCCCAGGGGTATCGACCAACTGCGCCGCTGGCGACCGCCGACCAGTGAGTAGGCGAGATACCCCGAGCCCGGAGAGTCCAGAGGCTGTGCCGTCTGGAACGTCATCCACGCCATGAAGGCGCGCATATGACGGCTCTCGAACTCGCGTTGGATCACCTCCCACGCCGACATCACATTGCGTCTCATCCACACCCGGCCCATGGGATGGTCGGCGAGACGCTCGTCCAGCGAGGGGCCATAGCCGATCGGGGTGAAGCGATACTCGCCATATACCCCCTTCACGGCGTCGAATTCGTCCAGCATCCGCCGAAAGGCGGTGGCGTCGCCCTTGGAGAATCGCGCGATCTCGCCGAGTGTCCGGTCCGGGTCGAGCCACATCGTGAAGTGGTCCCCGTCGGGGAACACGACGTGCGCCACAGGATCGGGATCGACGTAACGAAGCCCGAACTCGGAGATGAGCCCCAACTCGTCTCTGGCCAGGACCGGGTTCACCTGGATCAAGGTGTGACCGGTCGAGCAGGTGTCGAAGCCGAAGCCGGGTAGGAGGATCTCTTCGGTGGCGGCGCCGCCGCCTGCCTCGGATCGGGCGTCCAGCACCACCACCTCATAGCCTGCCTTCGCCAGGTAGGCCGCGGTGATGAGGCTGTTGTGCCCTCCTCCGGCAACTACGAAGTCGGTGGTCGTGGTCAATGGGCCTCCTCTGTCGTCTTCGGGGGGATCACGGGCAAGAGAAGACGTGATGGGTGATCCGGACCGACGTGCAGCGTCACCTTCCCGCCGAACACCTCCGCGGGCCGATCGTCGGAGTCCTCATGAGTCATCCCGCCGGTGCCACGGGTGGCGTAGTAGAAGGTCTGCCCGTAGTCATCGAGGGATCCGCGGTACTCGTAGTCGCTGCCTCTGATCCACATCGCCAGCCGGTAGCCCACCGGGACGACGATGCAGGTCGGGACGATCTCGACGTGGAGCTCGTAGACGACGCCGGCCTCGAGGGGCGCGGCACGGTCGTGAGGATGGAAGGGCTGCCAGGGGCGGCTCCTCACTGGATCCAGAGCGCGGTGGGATGCCCGCAGCCAGCCGTTGGCGATAGGTGTGTTCGGGTCGGTCGAGCCCTCGAAGGTGATCTCGTTGCCGTCCGGGTCGAACAGCTGCAGGATGACGAAGAGGTCGGCGTCGCGGGTCGACGAGGAAACGTGCAGCTTGGCTGCCATGGGGCCCGTGATCTCTGTCTCCTCGCGGAACGGCTCCGTCGAGAAACGGAGACCTTCTCCCAGGGCCTCGTATTCCAGCGCCGCGGTCTCGCCGGCCTCGTGATCGGAGAGGGAACCGTCGCGGTGGAGATGCAACTCGGTCCACACGGTGCGGGCGAGAGGCCACTCGTCTTCACCCCGCCACTCGAACCGCTCGCCGGGCCGGCGGATGTTCAGTTGGACACGAGGACTGCGATCGAACCCGTTGTCGATGCCCTTGAGGAAGTGATCGAAGAAGCGCTTCTGCAGATCACGACCGTACGAGGAGTAGAAGTGGGTCCAGTGGGTGTCGCCGTGGGCCTCCAGCCACTTTTGATCCGACCGGGCATCGACGAAGCCGTTGAAGTTGCCGCGGGGATGGATCCCCTGACCTCCCCAATTGGCCGCAGACAGGAACGGGGCCGTCACCCGGCTCAGGTCGATAGCGCGGTCCCGATGCCATCGATCGTCGAAAGGGTGGGCCTTGATCTCGGGGAACGAATCGACCCGATTCGCCGCGAGCTCCTCATCGGAGAGATCGACGGGTCCTGCCACCGATTGCCCTGTGTTCGGATTGACCGGGGCCCGGGAGCCACGCCCGTACTGGATCGGGTTTATCTGTCGCTCCTGCCAGCGCTTGGTGAACTCGCTGAGGATCCCCCCGTGATAGTAGGCGTCGCGGTAGGGGTCGTTGAACCCCTCCCAGGCTATGAAGGCGGCGAGATGCTCGGGTTGAAGCGCCGCCGCCGCCCAGGCCATCACTGCGTAGTAGGAGATGCCCATGATCCCCACCTTGCCGTTGCTCCACGGCTGTGCCGCCGCCCACTCCACCGACTCGGCGATGTCCTCGTACTCTTGATGATTCCTTGGCCAGAGGACACCGGGAGACCAGCCCGCTCCGCGGGAATCGACGCGGACAACGACGTAACCGTGGGGCACCCAGCGCTCCGGGTCGGTGACCTCCCAGGCTTGATACGACCCGGAGGAGCCATCGAGGACACTGGGATCCTTGACCAGGAGCTTGTCCCACTGCATCCGGTAGATCGTGCCGTCAAAGGGAAGGCCCTTGGCATATACCCCGTGGGAGAGAATTACCGGGTACCCGCCCTCCGTCTCCGGACGAAACACGTCGGCACGCAGCACCGCCCCGTCGGTCATCGTCACCGGGACCTGGTAGTCGATGAGCATCGAATCCGCCGCCACGGTGAAGGTGTGCTCGTCGCTGGAGGCGGTCATTGGACCATGGCGCCCAGCCTCTGGGCCATCCAATCGTCCAGCAGAGGGGTGAACTTGTACGCCAAATTGCTCACCCCGTGGGTGGCGCCGTCCACCGTGATCAGGGTGGCGTTGGGCGCCTCCTCGGCGATTCGCCGTGCGTGATCGACACCGATCAGCGGATCGAGCATCCCGTGCACGACGACCAGGGGCTGGGTGATCTTCTCGGCCACCCCGGCGAGATCGAGCATCTTCGCCTTCTCCCGCGCCTCCTCGTCGCTCGACGACCACGAGTACTTGCGAAATGCCCCCCGAGTTACCGCCGGAAGCTCGTCCCAGCAGTCGATCCAGTTGTACGGGCCGCAGTTGGCCACGGCCGCGGTGACTCGTGGCTCGAAGGCTGCTGCCCTGCAGGCGTAGTAGCCACCGAGGCTGGCGCCCATCAGACCGACCCTGGTCGTGTCGACCCCATCGTGACTCTCGAGGGCGTCGATGGCGGCGGACACCGCCACCTCGTAGTCGTAGCGAATGGGGAGCTTTGTGCTCACCTCCCCCTGGCCCGGACCGTCGAGGCTGAGGACGGCCATCCCACGGCGGAGCAACGAGCCCCGGCCGCCATGACGAGTCTCCTTGGTCGAGTCGAGACCGGGGAGGAGCAACACCAGTGGCGACGGACCTCCCTTGCCAGGCACGCTGAGAAGCCCGGTGAGGTCGGCATCGGGGAAGGGAATGGTGACCTTCTCGACCGGCGGCTCCATGAGAGGGAGCACCCGATCGTGACACTCGAGCATCTTGGCGAGACCGTGCGAGTGGGCTTCCTCGTCGTCGACGGACAGGAAGTAGGAGAGGTGATAGCACCGTGCCGCGGTCAGAAAGGCGTCAACGGCGGAAATCCGGCGTCCCTCGTCCCAGGCCTGCTCCCCCATCTCCTCGTGTACCCGGGCCGTCGCCACCCACTCCGGGCCCCAATCAGACCAGCCGTCAATGCGGTCGATGGTGGCGGTCAGGTCTCCGAGTGGGATCTGACCCGCCAGGAACCGGGCGGCCCAGATGTCGAGGACCTCCTGGACCTGTGGGTCACGATGGAGGAGGGTGCGGGTGGTGGCCGGGTCGACCCTCACTGCAGGGCTCCTGCCCTTTCCACCATCGGCGCCACGGCGACCGCCTCACCGTTGCGTTCCGAGGACTCCAGTGAAGCGTGGACGACCGCCAGGGCGCGGATCGCCTCCAAGGCCCCAACCTCGATCGCGGCCTCACCCCTGATGGCGAGGGCGAACTCGTCGAGCTGCTCCCGGAACATGTCGGTGTGAGGCATGTCGACGGGCGGTCTGACCGCCTCCCGATAGGCCTGGCTGACCAGGGTGCTCTTCGAGTCGACCAGATGAGACTCGTCCCAGTTGTTGAAGTCGAGGTCGTAGAACAGGTTCGCCTCGGTCCCCTGAAGACGGAGCTGGTAGATGCCGGGCGAGGCCCATCCCGTGCCCAGATATCCGAGCGGGCCCGACTCGAACTCGAGGATCGACATGATGGCGTCGGGGACCTCCGCCTTGGTGTAGAGCTTGCGGGCGTGACTGGACACCGCGGCCACAGGGCCGAGCAGGTACTGGAGATTGTCGGCGTGGTGTACCCCGAGCTGGATCATGGCCCCACCGGGGCTCTTGTCGGCGAACCAGCGCCAGGTGTCGGTGGTCAGCTCGAGCCCGCGTTCGTTGGAGAAATTCGCCTCCGCCAGGGAGACCTGACCGATCTTGCCGGTCTCGACCCACTGCTTCATGGCACGATGGCCCCCGAGACGGCGGGCGCTGTGGCCCACGGCGAAAGGAAGACCCGAAGCGGCTGCCGCCCGAGCGATCTCCCCGGCGTCCTCCATGGTGTGCGCGATCGGCTTGTCGGTGTAGACCGCCTTGCCGGCGTCGAGGCACTCCAAGATGACGCCCTTGTGAGTGTCGTTCGGCGTGGTGACCAGGACCCCCTCGATCTCAGGGTCGGCAAGTACCTCATCGAGCGTCGAGGCGCCCCTGGGAATGCCGAACTCCTCCTGGAAGGCGGCGCGCCTGTCGGGAGAACGCGAGAAGCAGCTGGCCAACTCGATCACCGACCCCCGCTGCGCTGCTCGGGCCAGCACCCTTGCCCAGCGGCCCAGTCCGATCGATGCGAGTTTGACGCGCTCATCCATCTCTCTCCTCCTTGGCGGCTTCGAGGAGCACGTCGAGCTCCTCGATGTTGTTGGCGAAATCGTCGTGGGGGAAGAAGCACACAAGTGACATGCGCTCGCCAGGGTCGGCCAGGGTGGCGTGGGGAGTCCCCGCCGGGATGCGATACCAGGAGCCCGGGCCTACCGCGTGGAAGACCCCGTTCAGCCAGACCCGACCCCTGCCGGCGACCACGTAGACGATCTCCTCGCTCTTCGGGTGGCGGTGAGGTGATCTGCTGGCCACGTGCTCGATGACCACCTGTCGTACCGTGGACGCACCTCGCCCTGCGTGCCTGAATGGGTCGGATGTCCTCCTGCCCGGGAAGTCGCGGAACTCGAGCTCCCCCGCGCCGACGACCGTCATGATCCACGCCTTCTCATCTTCAGGATCGACTCGACCGTGGCGGCGATCTCGTCGGCCACCGAGGTGGCGAAGCGGGCAGCACGTTCCTCGTCGGCCCATGCCGGGTTCCCGTACCAGCCATCGTCGGCGATTTCGGTGACGTCGGTTATGTAGCCGTAAACCTCCCGGGACCGGCGCATGGCGTCGAGCTCCTCGGCTCCATCCGGCCTGGTCGGCTCCCTGATCCGGTCGACCCGCGCCAGGTCGGGATCGTGAGCGAGGACGGCGAGCGTCTCGATCCCGCCGCCATGAGTGAGCTCCCCTCCCACCGGGGCGTAGATGCGCTGTGCCGTGTAACAGGCGTGAGCGGTGACGACGAGCACCTCGTTGTTGGTTTGAAGATCGGTGGCGACCGCATCGAGGGAGGCGATGTTGCCTTCGTGCCAGTTGACGAAGACGAACGTCCTGGCGCCCATCGCCACCATCTCTTCGCACAGGTTGGACAGATACGACTCGAACACCTCCCGCTTGAGGGAGATGGTGCCGGGGTGGCCGGCGTGGATGGGGGTTACACCGTATTGCCCGGCCGGCACGACGATGGCATCAAGGATCTCGGCGACCTCGGCCGCTACCAGGTCTGAAGCCATGGTGTCCGTCCCGCACGGCAGGTGCGGGCCGTGTTGCTCGACGCTGCCGAATGGCATCACTACGACGCCGCTCCGTCCGACCAACTCGGCAACCTCGGGAGAGGTCAGGTCGTAGATCGATCTCCGGGCCATGCTCAGACAACCTCCGCCGCGGCCGGTGTCACCACCGGGTGAAGGGGCGATTGGGAGTCGAGAATCCGGCGCGCTTCGGCGGCAGCCTGGCGACGCAGGGCGAGCTCGCTCTCCTCGGTGTACCAGGACATGTGTGGTGTCAGGATCACCCGGTCCGACACAGGCTGGAACACCGTCACGTCCGGCGGCTCCCGCTCGAAGACATCGAGGGCTGCCATTGCGGGTCGGCCCTCGGCGAGGGCGGACACGAGGGCGACGGTGTCGACGAGGGCACCGCGCGCCGTGTTCACCAGTATCGACCCGACCCTCATCATCCTGAGCTGCTCTTGTCCGAGCAGGTGGCCGTGAGCCGGCGGTGGAGCGTGGAGAGTCACGACATCGGCACCGCCGAGCAACTCGGGAAGCTCGACCAGCCGGGCATCCGCCTCTCCGAGGGCGTGCCTCAGATCCGTCGGCTCGATGACCGGGTCGGCGACGAGGAAGCGCTCGAACCCAACACCCTGGAGCATGAGAGCGACTTTGCGCCCGATCCGCCCGAGCCCGACCACCCCCACGGCCAACGAAGCCGGCAGATGCAGAGGCCGCAGGTCGGCTACCCCCCAAGACCCATCCCGCAGCCGACGATCGGCAAGTGTCAATCGCCGAATGGAAGCCAGCACCAAGGTGACAGTGTGCAGCGCCACGGCGTCCGTCCCGTAGTCAGGGACATTGGCGACCCACATTCCGAGAGATCGGGCGGTGTCGAGATCGACATTATCCACTCCCACACCGAGCCGAACGATGGCCCGGCATCCGAGGACCTCGAGTGTCCCGGCATCGAAGACAGGCGCCGCCCCGGCGAGGATGACGTCGGCGCCGGCGGCCACTTCGAGGATCCCGGCACGGCTGGACCCGGGCCCGGAGGTCAGGTCGACATCGCCCAGCACCTCGCGCTCGACGTCGAAATCGCCGAACCGGGTTCCGAGAATCGCCACCTTGGGTCGCCTGTAATACACGGGTTGCCGAGTCTAGGTGAGCAATCGTTTGCGTATCAACAGGGCTCTGATCTCCCGCGGCAGCCGGCTGAAGCTATAAAGGGTCGGCGTGGATAACCTCCCCTACTTCGAGCCCCGCTCGTTACTCCGTCGGGAGGACCATCGCCTGGTCACCGGTGCAGGGCGCTATGTCGCAGACCTGGCCCCGCCTGAGACCGTGCACCTGGCTTTCGTCCGCAGCCCCGAGGCCCATGCGCGGATCACTGCCATCGACACCGACGCAGTCGGGCTCCCCGGAGTGGTGGGGGTGTTCACCGCCCGGGACCTCGACCTCGTCGACATCCCCGGGGACAGCATCGCCGTAACCGCCCCCGACTTCCCCCGGCCCCACCTCGCCCGGGAGAAGGTGCGGTATGTCGGCGAGCCGGTGGCGGTGGTGGCGGCCAACTCTGCGGCCACTGCCGTCGATGCGGCCGATTTGGTGTGGGTGGACTATGAACCGCTGCCTGCGGTCATCGACCCCCGCTCCAGCCTCGCTGACGAGGTTCTCATCCACGAAGCAGCCGGGACCAACACGGTCCATCATTCGGACCTCCACGTCGGTGAGGCCAGAGACACCTACGCCGTCGTCGCCGAGGTCGAGGTGACCAACCAACGATTGGCGCCTAATCCGATCGAGCCTCTGGTGATTCTCGCCCTGCCCGAGGACGACGGGCGGCTGACCGTCTACATCAGCCACCAGCGGCCCCATGGGGTGCAGATGCGGCTGTCCCAACTGCTCCGCATCGATCGGGACAAGCTCCATGTCATCGTCCCCGACGTGGGTGGTGCCTTCGGAATGAAGGGCATGACCTACCCGGAGCACACGGTGACCGCGGCCCTCGCCCTCCGCCTGGCCCGACCCGTGATGTGGGTGGAGCGACGTCGCGAGCACCTGAGCGGGGGGACACACGGCCGCGGATCGGTGCACAGGGTGAGGCTGATGGGGACACGGGAAGGGCGCATCGAGCGAGCCGAGATCGAAATCCTGGCCGACGTCGGCGCCTATCCGCACAACGGGACGTCCATCCCGATCTTCTCCCGTCTGGTCGCGCTCGGTCTCTACGACATCACCAGCGTCTCGCTGACGACGACCTCGGTGGTGACCAACGCGGCACCGACCGGCTCGTATCGGGGCGCGGGGCGTCCGGAGGCCGCCTACGCACTGGAACGGGCGGTGGACGCTTTCGCGCGGGTGGCCGATCTCGATCCCGTCGACGTCCGGCTGACCAACTTCCTGCCCACGGAAGCGCTGCCCCATCGCACCCCGACCGGGGCCCTCTACGACTCGGGCGATTACGCCGAGGCCATGCGCCGCGCCGTCGATCTGGTCGGGCTGGCCCGGCTCCGGATCGAGCAGCAGAAGCGTCTCGCGGAGGGACGGAACCCGATCGGAGTCGGCTTCGGCGCTTTCGTGGAGAGGGCGGGCGGTGCCGTAGACGCCGGGGAGTACGGGAGTGTCGAGGTCGACCGGGCCGGCTCGATGACTATTCGCACCGGTTCCGCCTCATCCGGACAGGGCCATGAGACCGCGTGGGCGCAGGTGGCAGCGGCTGCCCTCGGTGTCGCCCCCGGCGACATCGTCTTCGTTGCAGGCGACACGGACGAGGTGGCACAGGGCACCGGGACCTTTGCCAGCAGGTCGACTCAGATCGGTGCCGCGGCCATCTGGCGGACGGCTCACGTGGTCAGACAGAAGGCGATCGACCTGACCGCCGAACTCCTGGAGGCAGCACCGGCGGACATCGTGCTCGCCGACGGGATGTTCTCGATCGTCGGGGTACCCGGGACAGAAATGAGTTGGTCGGAAGTGGCTGAGGCCGCACACGAGCGTGGCGTGGACCTGATGGCCGAGGAGTGGTTCGTCCCCGGGGCGCAGACCTTCCCCTATGGCGTCCACGCCGCCGTGGTCGAAGTGGACCTCGACACCGGTGAGGTGAGACTCGAGCGGATGGTGGCGGTGGACGATTGCGGCAACGTGCTCAACCCGATGATCGTGGAGGGTCAGCTCCACGGCTCACTGATGCAGGGCATCGGCCAGGCATTGTATGAGGGCGTCCAGTACTCGGAGCAGGGACAGCTCCTCACTTCGACGCTCATCGACTACGCGATGCCGCGCGCCAGCGATGCGCCACCGATCTCGTCGGAGCGTCTGGTCCACCCGGCACCATCGAACCCGCTCGGCGCAAAGGGAACGGGCGAGGCGGGTTGCATCGGTGCCCCACCCGCAATCGTCAATGCAGTGCTCGACGCCCTTGCCCCGTATGGGGTCACCGACCTGCAGATGCCACTTCGCCCGGCGACGGTATGGACCGCCCTGGAACGAGCGAGGGAGGGTCGCCGGGGCCTGCCGACATGAGTGTGGCCCCATGATGGCCGACATGACTCCGCGGCGGCACCGAGGGGGTGATTCTCCGATCAGATCAGGGAGACGACGATCTTGGTGTGGGGGAATCGCTCCTGGCGCGACCAAGCCTCTGTGATCGACTCGAGCGACTCCACCTCGTGATTCATCTTCACCGTCCCGGCAGACAGTTGCCCCATCACGAAACGACAGGCGTCGAGCTTCTCGGGCAATGGGGTCCACCCCGAGGACAGGCCGATCACGGAACTGCGCGCCTTGCGCATGGCCTGCAGCGGCAACTCAACGTCCGTCCCCGCCGTGTTCCCCACTGTCACCAGCCTTCCGCCGTCCCCAAGTGCGGTGATGGCGCCCATCGCCGGAGCGCCTCAAAGCGTATCGACGACGATGTCGGGTGGCCCACCTGCTGTCTCCTGCAACGCCTCGGGAAGAGCGCTCGACCCAGTCAGATCCACCGATGCCGTCGCTCCATTCGACTCGAGCCCATCCAGACCCTGTCGATGGCGCCCGACGGCCAACACCGAAGCTGCCACCCCGGGCGGCAGCGAGCTGCACTCCAATCTGGCCGACACCGCCGGTGGCACCGAGGACCGCCACCCTCTCGCCATTTTCCATGCCTGCCAGCCGGAACGCCAGGGCCGCAGTGACTCCGACTACGCCGGCGGCGCGGCGGGGGTGTCGTCGACCGAGGATGGGAGCTCGATGAGCGCCGCTTCCTCGGCGACCGCGATCTCCCTGATCGCCCCGTCCTTGCCGAACCCCGGGAGGTCATTCTCGAATCGGACCGGGGTTCCCTCAGGCAGGGTGCTGGAACTGATGACCGTGCCCACGCCCTCGAGACCGGGCACGTAGGGGGCGCTGGCGCCGGGCATGCGACCCGCGGCCACCCCGCAACTCCACCGGGTTGAGCGCCGACGATGTCACCGCGATGAGCGCCTCACCGTCGCCGGAGGAGGGGCTCGCTGGGGAAGACGGGCGGAGCACCGATCCGGATGATATGCGCAGCTCTCATCGCCATCCGATACAGGTGCCGACCACGGGACCTAACCTCCTCCCCTGACGTTTGTGCAGGCCGAGGAGGGATTAAGAATGGGATTGGACCCCGAACACGTCACCATCGTGGAGGAAGTACCCGGCTCCGACATACCCCTGGAGCTCAAGTATCTGGAGACATGGGACGGCCTGTACGCGCCCATCGGTCTCCGCCTCCCTCCGGGTGACGGTCCCCACCCCCTCGTTCTGCTCGCCTCGGGAAACGGTGGCGGGGGCATGCCCTGGATCAGGCACGCGGTCGCCGATCGCGGTTACATCATGGATCGTCTCCTGGAGCGCGGCTACGCCTGCGCCTGGATTCGCTATCGGACCGAGGTCGAGTTGGGGTACGAGAACGGCGGTCGGCTGATCCGGGACACGAGACAGGGCCGCGACATGTTCAACCGCTCACCTCTCGAGTACGAAGACGAGATCGCCATCGTGGAACAGCTCAAGGAGGACCCACGCATCGATGCCGACCGCGTCGGGTTGATCGGGATGAGCCACGGCGGGGAGATGGTCCTGAAGGTCACATCGGAGTACCAGGGGATCAAGGCGGCGGTGGCCTCCGAGCCGGCGGCACATGAGTTCCTGGCACTGTCTCCCGACGAGACTGCGTTCGTCGAGCCGGAGACCGGGATGCGCAACATCGAGGAAATGAAGATGGTGGAGACCGAGAAGGTACGGGCGCGCATCGACATGGACAAGGCACGGGTGCGGATCTCGACCATCGAAACCCCGATGCTGGTGATGGGCAGGGACGACGATCATCTCCAGGGCATATTCCGGGTCACCTACGAACTGCTCGCCGAGGCCAACAAGCCGGTGGACTGGGTCAGCTGGGACCACGACCTACACGGCTACGTTTACCCCTTGCGGGGCCCGGATGGGGAGTACCAGGTCAACGACGTGGCGCAGGCGGCCATCACCGGCGTCCTCGATTACCTGGACGAGCATCTGTAGACCAGGCCGGGACACGGCCGGCCCGAGCGGCTCGTGGAGAGCGAGGGTCTTCAACTGAGACCGTCGGAGATTTCCTTGTTTTCGGGAACGAGCTCGACCCTGGTGCCTTCTGCCTGCCAGGAGAGCATCGAGGAGAAGTCCTGGTCCCCGAATCCGCGGCCAATGCCGTCCATGACGATCTGGTGCACGAGTGCTGCAGTCGGGAGCGGGACATCGAGGAGCCTGCCGGTCTCGAGCCCCAGCTCGAAATCCTTGCGGAGGAGGTGCCAGGTGAAGGTGGGGGTGTAATCGAGATTGACAAATGCAGGGGTCTTGTACTTGGTGAACATCGAGCCCATGACGCTGTCGTTGAGGAACTCGAGGAAGTCCGACCGGGACACGCCGCCTGCCTCGGCGAGGAGTGTGGTCTCGGCCATGGACTGGGCCACCACACCGAGCATCAGGTTGTGGCGCATCTTGACCAACCGGGCCTAGGCGCCGGGGCCGACGTAGGTGACCTTACGCCCGAAGCACTCGAGATACGGGCGCACGGTCTCGTAGGCCTCCCTGGGACCCGACACGACCGCAGTGAGACGGCCCGACTTCACCACCTTGGGGTTGCCCGAGACCGGAGCGGCCAGCACCGCCGTTCCCAGCTCACCCGCGCGTTGGGTGAGGGCCTGGGATGTCGTGGCGTCGATCGTCGTCGAGTCGACGATGATCTGGGGCCGCCTGTCGGACTGGGAGAGGACTCCTTTCGCCCCCAGAGTCACCTCGAGGACGTCCTCGGGACCGGCCACCATGGTGAAGACGATGTCGCGCCCGGCGAGGTCGGCCGGTGAGTCGACGATCTTGGCGCCCTTGTCGGCTAGAGGCTCCGCCTTCGAGCGCGTCCGGTTGTAGACCGACAGGTCCACGTGGGAGGCGAGCAGGCGCTCGACGAGGGCAGCGCCCATGCGGCCTGTCCCTATCCAACCCACCCGATGCGGGTACTTGTTGTCGGCCATGTTCCTTCGCGCTCCTCTCGCCTCAGGCAGGCTGCGAATCAGACAGACTCGCGCGTGCCATCCCGCAATCGGTTGTATTTTCGAATGTTCGCCGCTGCCGCGCAAACAGTTCGATGCCGGCGCCTCTCAGCTTCGAAACCGATGACCCAGCACCCAAACAGCCAGGGCGACGAGTAGGTTCGTCGTACCGTGTCGACCCGGACCACCCTCAAAGACGTAGCCCGCGAGGCGGGTGTTCACATCTCCACCGCGTCACGCGCCCTGAATCCGAGCACCATCTCGATCGTAAACCCGGAGACGGTGAAGAGGGTCACCGATGCCGCCCGCAAGCTTGGCTATCGCCCGCATCCATTGGCACGCGGGCTGCGGACCAACCGCACCATGTCGGTCGGGGTGATCATTCCCGACGTCGAGAACCCTCTTTTCGGGCCGATCATCGCAGGGGTGGAGTCGGTCTTGGTCGAGGAGGATTACTCGGTGCTGATCGGCAACGCCGACCGAGGGCCGAGCCACGCCGACAGCCTCGTCGAGGACATGCTGGAGAAGCATGTCGATGGGCTGATCCTGGCAACACCCGGTCGCGAGGTCTCCGACGCCGCCAGAGCGGCCCAGCGAGAAGTCTCTGTGGTCCTGGTGAACAGGTCGGTCGACGACGACTCCATCCCGGCCATCGTCGGCGACGATCACGCCGGGATCGGGCTGGCCGTCAGACATCTCAGGGAGTTGGGCCACGAGCGCATCGGCCACGTGGCCGGGCCGTCATGGGTCTCGACCGGTGAAGGCCGGCGCAACGCGTTTCTCGACTGGATTCAGATCGTGGGACTTGAGAGCGACGTCGACCTCGTCGAGGAAGCCGAGTGGTATCAGGTGGAGCCAGGCACCACAGCCGCCCTCGCCCTGCTCGGGCGTCATCCCGACCTCACCGCGATCGTGGCCGCCAACGACCTGCTTGGCCTGGGTTGTTACTGGGCGGTCCGCTCCCTGGGCAAGGTCATCGGCGTGGACGTCTCCATAACCGGATACAACGACATACCTCTGCTCGACCTGATGCAGCCGCCGATGACCGCCGTCCGCGTCCCCTACCGGAAGATGGGGGCCGACGCGGCGAGCACACTCCTCGCCCTCATCGCAGAAGAGGCCGTCTCCCCTGGTCGGGTCCTGCTCTCGCCAACCCTGGCCATCCGGGCCTCGACGGCTCCGCCCCCGGCCCATCATCGGTAACGCGAGCCGGGGCCAGAAGCGGCCCGGAGGTCATCGACTCGAGGCGCTGCGGTCGTGTGTACGGGGAGGCCGAGATGCGCACGACAATGGACCTGATCGAGTTCGCGTCCGCTTTTCAGTGCTCTCGGCGGTGCCAGAGTGTCGCCCAGCAACCGGTTCGATGGCGGGTCGCCTGGGGTCAGCCGATCCGGACGAGACCGCGGGGCACGCCGTGTAGCGACCGGTGCCCGTCGCTGGTAACCACCACCAGATGTCCGGTCTGCACCCCGGCCCGCT
>CAZPIZ010000025.1:0-4390 GCA_964586615.1 uncultured Acidimicrobiaceae bacterium
TTTACTCCCGGGCATCGTCGGGATTTGATCGAGAAGGCGATTCGGTCGGGGGCCGACGCCGTCATCGTCGATCTCGAGGATGCGGTTGCAGTTGAGGCCAAACCGGAGGCTCGGGAGTTGCTCGCCGAGCTGCCGCCCTCGCATGTGCCGCTCTTTGTGCGGGTCAACGGCCCTGCTACCGAGTTCATGTGGGAGGACGTGGTGGCGGCTGGACGGGCCGGGGTTGCCGGCATCGTCCTTCCCAAGGCAGAGGATCCGGGTCTTCTCAAGGAGATCAGCGGCGCCCTCACCGCCATCGAGATCTCTTCCGGCCACGAGCGCGGCGCCATCGGGATCATCCCGCTGATCGAGAGCGGTCTCGGCGTCCGCCTCACCTACGAGATGCTTATTGCCAGCGACCGAATCGAATCGGTCCTATTCGGGGGCGGTGAGCAGGGCGATCTCGTCGCCGATCTCGGATGCGAATGGACCCCGGACGGAACCGGTCTCATGCAGGCTCGGTCCCAGGTGCTCCTATCGGCCCGGGCGGCCGGGATCCAATACCCGATGGAGGCCGTGTTTATGGATTTCCGCAATCTCGACGCCCTTCGGGTCGAGTCCGAGTTGGCCCGGCGTCTTGGTTATGTCGGAAAGGTGGCCATCCATCCCGCCCAGGTAGCCGTCATCAACGATGTGTTCACCCCGGCTCCCGAGGTGGTCGAGTATCAGCGCAAAGTCCTAGCCGCTTTCGAGCGGGCCGTCGAGGAAGGGTCGGCGTCGATCGCGGTCGATGGCCGTATGGTCGACTACGCCGTTGCCCGGGTGGCCCGAACCCTGATCGCCCGGGCCGAAGCGGCGGAGCGAGCCGACGCCAGGCTCGGACAGATCTCCAAGGAGGAAAAGTGACGAGGAGCAGATACATCGATGGCGGGGTCGGCGTGGCGGTCATCGGCTGTGGATCGATCGGCAGCCTCCGGGCCCAGATTGCCCATCGCCATCCCTCCGTCGACTACTTGGCGGTCTGCGACATCCTCGAGGAGAGGGCCAAGCGACTGGCCGATGCGTGCGAGGCTGACGCCTGGTCGACCGATGCCTCCGAGCTCGTCATCAGCGACAAGGTCGACGCGGTGATCGTGGCGTCGACCGAGGACGCCCATTTCGCTCCGGCGATGGCAGCCCTCCAGGCCGGGAAGACCCTTTTGGTCGAAAAGCCGTTCACGATCCTTCCCGACGAGGGCCAAAAGCTGTTGCTGGGGGCCGAGGAGTACGGCGTCCGGATCTACACGGGTTTCACTCAGCGTTTCCGTCGTCGCTACCTGGCGATCAAGGAACACATGCTCCAGGGCTATATCGGGGATGTGAGCAGCGCCAAGGCCACCATCTATCTGGCCGAGTCGGTGGCCCGGGCCGTGATCTCGCGGGCCGGCACCACCACTCCATCCGTCAACACCATGACCTATCTCTTCGATCTTCTGAACTGGTACCTCGATGGCCCCCTGCCCAGTTCGGTCTACGCCGCCGGCTCGACCAAGGGGAGGATCTACGAGGAGTTCGGAACCGTCGATTCCACCTGGTGCGTCCTCTCCTATCCAGACGGGATGGTTGCCAATCTCGGCGTCAGCTGGGAATTGCCCGAGTTCTGGCCCGCCTATGTGGCGTCGATGGATTTCGAGTTGTTCGGGCGCGAGGGCACGATCAGCGTCAAAGACGATCATCGCGACATCCTCATGGCTTCCCGCAAACCGATCCACTCTCCCTACACGCCCGACACCACTTCAATGCACGTGGCCATGCTTGGCTCCTACATGCCGGGTGACTGGGCATTGGGTGAGCATTTTGGGGCGATGCAAGAAGAAACCCACGCCTTCATCAACGCCGTCGGCACCGGCCGGGTCGACCCGATCCTCGCCACCGGTCAGGAGGGGATGGATGTGCTCCATATCTCGCGGGCGGTCGACCAGTCGGTCCGGACCGGTCAGATCGTCCCGATCAACTGGGCGCGTTAGGGATGAGTCGATGAGGGCCTCGCTGCTCTCGGGAGTCACGATCCTTGAACTTGGTCAGGTGATCGCCGGCACCTATGGCGGCACCATCCTGGCCGACATGGGCGCCGAGGTGATCAAGATCGAGCCCTTCACCGGAGACGCCGCCCGCAACGCCACCATTGCGCCGTTGCGCGGGGAGAGCTCAATCCACCTGTTCATGAACCGCGGGAAGAAGAGCGTGGTCATCGATCTCAAGAGCGCCGAGGGCCTCGAGATCTTCTATTCATTGGTCGAACAGGCGGACGTCGTCATCGACAACTTCCGTCCCGGTGTCATGACCCGCCTCGGAATCGACCACGAGAGTTTGAAGAAGCGCAACCCGTCGATCATCACCGTGTCGGTCACCGGTTTCGGGGAGACCGGTCCGGCCCGGGACCGACCCGCCTTCGATTTGGTCATCCAGGCCTTCAGCGGTCACGTTGACATCACCGGTCACCCGGACGGTCCGCCCGCCCGGGTTGGCATTCCCATCGCCGACCTGTCGGGTGGGATCTTCACGTGCATATCGGTGTTGGGGGCGCTGGTCGGACGCGAACTTCACGGAGACGGCCATCACGCCGACGTCGCAATGCTCGATTCATTGGTGTCGATGCTCACCTACGATGCCGTCGGCTTTCTCAACGGCAACGCCGAGGTGAGCCGCCAGGGGACGGCTCACGCCCACATGGTTCCCTGGCAGGCGTTCGAGGTGAAGAACGGATACGTCGTCATCGCCGCCCGCGACGAAAAGTTCTGGCGGAACTTGTGCGATGCCGTCGGCAGGCCTGATCTGAAGAGCGATCCCCGGACGATCGACAACCGGGCCCGGGTCGCCAACCGCGGGTTCGTAGTAGGGCTGTTGGAGGAAGTCTTCATCACCAAGACCAAGGATGACTGGATGGCGATCCTCGACGAGTTCGACATTCCGGCCGCACCGGTCAACGACTTCGCCGGTGTCTTCTCCGATCCCCAGATCGAGGCGCGGGAGATGGTGAAGGCCTACGACCACCCGACGCTCGGCGAGATTCGCTATCCGCCGAGCCCGATGAAGTTCAGCGATTGGGAGTTCCCGAACCGTCCGGCGCCGATGCTCGGTGAGCACACCCGGGAAGTGCTTTCGACCCGCCTCGGGTACTCGTCCGAGGACATCGATCGGCTCTCTGCCGGGGGGGTGGTGAAGACATGGAAGGAGCCCGACCCCGGCTGAGCCGCGACGGTTCGTCCATGCCGGCCGTCCTCTTCACGGCGACGCTGTCGGCGACACTCGGGACGTTGCCGATGTTCCTGGTCGGTGCCCTCGCCATCTTCATCAGAGCCGACCTCGGGTTCGGGGAGCTGGCCCTCGGGGCAGCGGCTTCCCTCTTCTACCTTTTCGCGGCGGTCGGCAGTCCTCCCGGCGGGCGTCTGGCCGAACGACTGGGGGAGCGTCCGGCGATGGCCGTGGCGGCGGCCCTCACCTTCGCATCAAGCGTCGGCCTCGCCTGGTTGACCGATGGTTGGCTGGCCCTTGCTATCTGTCTGGTACTGGCGGGGATTGCGGTAGGGATCGCCCAACCGGCTTCGAGTTTGGCGCTGGTGCGTGGGATTCCATTTCATCGTCAGGGGATGGCTTTCGGTCTGAAGCAATCTTCCGGTGCGTTTGGCACCCTCATGGGAGGCCTGGCCGTCCCGCTGATCGGATTGACGGTGGGCTGGCGCTGGGCCTTTGTCGTGGCGGCGGTGTTGTGTCTTCCCCTCCTCAGGACACATCGGGGGACGAAGCGGCCGCTGGCCCCAACTCGCGGATCAAGGAGCGATCTGGCGGTCCGGCCTCTCCGTTACCTGTCGATTGCCAGCTTTTTCGCGGTCATGGGGACGAGCACGGTGGCACCGTTCTACGTCGAGTCGGCGGTTTCGGGTGGGATCAAACCGGGAGTGGCCGGGGCCCTCTTCGCCGTGGGCAGTCTCTCCGCGATTGTTGCCCGCCTGATCTGGGGACACATCGCAAGCCTCCGGACGAGCATTCATTTCACGATGATCGCGAGCTTCCAGGCACTCGGCGCCGCCTCGTTCGTATTGCTGGCGTTCTTTGGTTCGGTCCTGCCGCTGGCCGCGGCCACGATTCTCCTCTTCGCAGCGGGTTGGGGCTGGCCGGGCCTCCTCACCTTCGCCATCGTGTCTCGCAGCCCCGAGGCACCCGCGGTCGCCGCCGGGATTGTCGGTTCCGGCCAATTTGGTGGAGGTATTTTTGGACCTCTGGGGTTTGGATTTCTCGTCGAAACAACGTCTTACCGGGTCGCCTGGCTGACCGGCGCAGCGCTCCTGATGGTGGGGGCGGTTCTTTCGTTTGTGGGGGGCCGCTCCCTCGATGCGGCGATCGGCCAGCGATGAACGGCCGGCGATGAACG
>CAZPIZ010000025.1:4490-7943 GCA_964586615.1 uncultured Acidimicrobiaceae bacterium
GCGATGAACGGCCGGCGATGAACGATCCTCGTGGCGCCATCGAACTAATGCTCGATCCGGTCTCCGTGGCAATCGTGGGGCTGTCGGATGACGCCGCCAAACACGCCGGCCGAGTTCTCGGCCATCTCAAGCGTCTCGGCTTCGGAGGGCAGGTGTGGGGGGTAAATCCTCGGATGCCGGAGGTGCCCGGGGTTGAGATGTTCCCGGCGGTGCGATCGCTACCGGCTGCGCCGGATGTGATCGTCTGTGCGGTGCCGGCGGGGGCGGTGGGCGATGTGGTCGCCGAGGCAGGTGAAGTCGGAGCCGGAGTGGTGATCGTCTTCGCCGGTGGGTTCTCAGAGATCGGTGAAGGCGGTCAGCGACTGCAGGAGAGCTTGTTGGCCACCGCCTCGGCGGGTGGGGTTCGCTTGCTCGGTCCCAATTCTGGCGGTGTGATCCGTCCCGCTGCTGGCATCGCCTTCAGCTTCCTCACCTGTCTCGACCGACCGGTCGACCAGATCCGTTCGGGACCGGTGGCCCTGGTGACCCAGAGCGGTGGGACCGGAAGCTACCTGCACAACCTGGCGGCGGCCCGCGGTTCGGGGTTTGCAGCGTCGATCTCCACCGGCAACGAGGCCGATCTTGATGCCGCCGACGCCATTGCCGCTCTGGTCGGTCGACCCGATGTCTCAGCGATTGCGGTAGTTCTGGAGACGGTGCGCCGGGGACCGGAGTTCATTGAGGCGTTGCGTCGGGCTCGACAAACAGGAAAACCGGTGGTCGTTTGCAGATTGGGCCGCAGCGAGCGCGGCCGGCGTTTGATGGTGACCCATACCGGTGCTCTGGCCGGACCGGCCCGGGTGCTCGATGGAGTTCTCGAGGCGGAAGGTGCGACGATCGCCGAGACCCCGAGCGATCTCCTCGACGTCGCCGAGGTGATGGCGCTGGCCAAGGTCCCAGACGGAGATCGGGTGGGCGTCGTTTCCCATTCGGGCGGAATCGCCATCCTTCTCTCCGACCTGGCCGATGCCGCCGGAGTGGTCCTCCCTCCACCTGGACCCGATCTTCGTGAGCAGCTGGTTCCCCTGCTTGAGCTTGGAGCGGCCGATAATCCTCTCGACATGGGAGGGATCATCGGTGGGCCCCACCGCTTTGCCCAGGTCGTGGAAGCCTTTGCTCGCTCCGACGATTACGACATGGTGTTGGCGATTTCTACCGCTCATCCGCCTGCCCACACGCTGGCCAGGGCCGAGGATCTGGTTGCTCTCGAGGTTCCCAAGCCGGTGATTCACCTCTGGATGGCGGGCGATGTCGGCAGCAAGGGGCTGGCTGTCCTGCGAGCCGCCGGTGCCGCCGCTGTCGAGGAGCCCCGAGCTGCAATAGCGGCGCTGGCCGGGCTTGGGCGTTTGGCCGAAAGACCGGACGATCTCGTTCCTGGAGTTGCGATCGACACCGCCGTCGTGGGAACGCTGAGCGACCACGAATCCAAAGAGCTGCTCGGCGGTCTTGGGGTGCCGGTAATTGCAGGGGATCTGGCCACCACGGAGAAGGAGGCGGTCGAGATTGCCAGGGCGATCGGGTACCCGGTCGTGGCCAAGGTGTCGTCTGCTCAGATTCCGCACAAGACCGAGATCGGTGGCCTGCGCACCGGGATTGGTGATGAGTCGGCTGTTAGGGGCGCCTTTGCCGAAGTGATGGCGGCTGGTCGAGCCGTGCCGGGAGCGGTGATCGACGGAGTAAGGGTCGAACGACATGTCTCCGGTGTCGAGATGATCGTGGGGGCGGTTCGCGATGCCACCTTCGGGCCGATCGTGCTGGTCGGTCTCGGCGGCGTCTTCACTGAGGCTTTGGGTGACGTGGCGGTGGCGCCGGCTCCGATCACGATCAGGGGCGCCACCCGGATGATCTCCCGGCTGCGGGGCCGGAGGGTGCTTTCCACGAGCCGGACTGGCGCCCTACCCGACGTCGATTCATTGGCAGCGATCGTGGCCCGGGTCGGTGAGATCCTGTTGTCGTCCGCCCTGGAGGAGATCGAGATCAACCCGCTGGTCTGGGACGGGGACTCGTGGGTCGCACTCGATGCCCTGGTGAGAGGGAAGATGTAGCTGAGGAGAGGAGAGTTGATCTATTGCCTTGTGCTGAAGATGGTGCCCGAGGCGATCGACTCGGGGCAGGGGATCGATGCTGTTCAGCGGGCGATACCTCCATGCGCGGTCAGAAACGCAATGAACAGAAACCGCGCATCCATACCGAGGCCGAGCCGGGCGGGATCGCCGTCTCCGAAGTGGTGTACGACAACGTCCGCAGCCTCGAAGGGATCACCGGATTCGACCTCGGGATGCGGAACCTCAAGGGTTTCAGCGGAGCCGTCCGCGTCTACGGCATCGACGTTGGTGCACCCGCCTAGACCGCCAGGAACGCTGCGACCTCCTCGGCCGTCGCCCCGGCCTCCGACCACAGCCGTGTCATGTGGACCGGTTCGCCCTCCCGGGCCGCCGAGCCCACGGCCGCCTCGACCACGGCCATGGCTCGCAGACCTTCGATGACCCCGACCTCCATTGGGGTCCGGAGCCGGGCCGAGCGACCCAGCTCCTCAACCTGCTCGCGGAGAGGATCGCCCTTGACCACGTCGAGGCGCCTCCGGGGTGCCTCCGGCTGGTCGAGGGTCAGGATCCCGAAGTCGTCGACATCGCCGCTGGTCCATTGCGAATGGTCGAGCCGGTATTCGAGGTTGCCGGCGGTCGCCTGTAGGTCGAGCACGTAATGGCCTGGAGTCGTCCAACTGCTGGAAACGGTCGATATGGCCCCTCCAATGTGGGTGATTATCGCCACCGCCGCATCGGGCATGTTCGGCCCGAGGGTGTCATATGCGAACCGGGCGTTGACCGAGGTGGGAGGGCCGAGGAGATAGAGCAGATTCTCGATGGGATGGATGCCCACCTGGATGAGAACCCCGCCCTCCGATCCCCCTGCGGTTCGGTGCCAGGCATCTGGTGCCAGATGGGCTCCCCGGGCGTTGGAGAAATCGGCGTGAGCGATCCGGACGGCGCCCGCCCGGCCGGACTCGATCCATTCCCTGGCGGCGCGATGTCCGGCCAGCCGCCGGGCGTGATGGGCCACCCCGACGGGAGCAGCGCCAGCCACACTGCGCAGGAGTTCCAGCCCTTCGGCCATATTGACCGCAACCGGTTTGTCGACCAGGGCGGGCTTGCCTGCTGCCACCGCCTGAGCGACGTGGTCGGCGTGGTTATCGTTGGGTGAGGAGACGATCACGGCTTCCACCCGGTCATCGGCCAGAAGGTCCTCGATCGATTCGGACACTCTCTCGATTCCATGCCTGGACGCAAACGCGGAGCGTTTGTCGAGGGTGGGGCTGAAGCAGTCGACGATCGCCACTTGATCACTACGGGCGGTGGCCCGGGCATGGGCATCCGCCCACCGACCGGTGCCGATGATTCCTAGTCCGATGCGGCC
>CAZPIZ010000025.1:8043-12088 GCA_964586615.1 uncultured Acidimicrobiaceae bacterium
AGTCCGATGCGGCCAAGTCCGATGCGGCTCGTCACGTCTGGCTTGCCTCCGGCTGCCACCCGTATTCACCCGAGTAGCCGAGACGATTGGACAGATCGCGAGCGGTGGCAGCAACCGCCCGGCCGATCTCGTCGCTGCGCTCGGGGTCGAAGCGGGTCAGTGGAGCCGTGAAGACCACCGAACCCTGGCACCGGTTGGTGTGATCGAAGAACGGCGCTGCCACCGACGCGCCCCCCGTCACCCGCTCCTCGGTGCTGACGGCGTAGCCCCGGTTTCTGTCGCTGGCGGCCTGATCGAGGATCTCCTGGGGATCACGGATGGTGTTGGGAGTCAACGCCGGCAACGGCGCGTTTCCGATCAGGGAGCTGACCTCTTCCCTGGTCAATCCGGCCAGAATCGCCCTCCCGGCGGCACCGGCATGGAGCGGAACCGGGCGTCCCAACTCCACCACGAAGCGGAGCGGCTTGGAACTCTGGATCTCATGGGTGAACACTGCCGTGTCACCGTGGAGGGCGCATACGTAACAGGTCTCGTCGAACTGCGCCACCAACCGGCCCAACAGAGGCCGCACCGCATTGGGGAGAGCGTCGAGGGCCGAGAGTATCCGGCCGAGGACGAAGAGCCGGGGCCCGGGGACGTAACCGTCGGCCCGCCGCTCGAGGACATCTAGCTCTCCGAGTTGTTGGAGGATTCGCCCGACCGCGCTCCGGTCGATGCTGGCGGTCCGGGCAAGACCCCGGGGCCCGACCGGCTCCCCGGCGTCGACTACCGCTTCGATCACCCTGATGATGCGATCGGCGAGGGTGTCACCCGAGTCGCGCCTAGCGCTCATGTTCAAGAACACGGGGGTCGGGATCGGGGTCCGTGATCTGGTTCAGCTCGGCGACATCGGCGTCCGAAGGCGTCCAGTCGGCGGCGGCGACGTTGGCCTTGATCTGGTCTGGCTTGGTGGCGCCGGCGGTGACGAACGGCACGGTTGGTTGAGCCAGCAGCCAACCCAGGGCGACCTGAACCATGGTGACCCCGCGCTCGGAAGCAAAGGCCCGCAAAGCCTCGACGATGTCGAAGTTGGAGTCGGTGAGATACCCCTGGTACCGGTCCATTTGCAGGCGGCCTTCCAATGGCTGGCCACGGCGAGCCTTTCCGGTGAGCATCCCCGACGCCAGGGGATAATAGGGGAGAAGCGCTACTTGCTCTCGCTCACATACCTCGACCAAACCGTTGGTTTCAGGAGTCCTATGCAGGAGGCTGTACTCGACCTGATTGGCCAGGAACGAGCGAAGACCCTTTTCTCGAGCGACGGCGGCGGCCTCCGAGAGCTGATCGGCCTCGAGATTCGAACAGGCCACCTCCCGGACCTTGCCCTGTTCGACCAGGGCGTCGAGCTCGATCAGGGTGTCCTCGATCGGCACCTCGGGGTCGGGACGGTGGAGCTGGTAGAGGTCTATGTAGTCGGTGCCGAGCTCACCGAGGCTGCGGTCGATCGCCCTGCGGATATAGTCGGGTCTGGCGCCACCGGAGTCGGGGATGCCAGAAACCGGCATTCCGAACTTGGTGGCGATAACGACCTGATGACGGCGGTCGCCCAGAGCCGCTCCAAGATACGACTCGGCCCGGCCCTCCCCGTAGTTGTCGGAAGCGTCGAAGATGTTGATTCCCGCATCGAGGGCTGCATCGACCGCCACCCTGGAGGCGGCTCGATCGAGGGCACGTCCGAAGTTGTTGCAGCCAAGGCCTATGACGGATACCTCGAGGCTTCCCAGTCGCCCAGTTCTCATGAGGTTGGCCTCATGAATTCGCCCCGTTCGATCCCGGGATGGGCCGGAGAAATGCCTGTGCGTTCTTCTCCAGCACCGCCCCTCGGTCCGATGGCGACAAATCGATCGCATCGATACCCCCAACCGGATCGGTCGAGGCCATGTCGAAGGGATAGTCGCTGCCCAGGACCACGTGGTCCCACCCAACCCTCCTCCCCAGCAATTCGAGGGAGATCGGGTCATGGGTCAGGGAGTCGAAGAACATCGTCCGGAAGTATTGCGCTGGTGGGGTCAGGGCCGTAACCCGCTTGGGCTCGGGCCGGACCGACCATCCGTGGTCGAAGCGACCGATCTGATACGGGGCAAATCCGCCTCCGTGAACGAAACCGAAACGGAGGCCGGGATGACGCTCCAACACTCCTCCGAAAATCAGCTTGGTGGCGGCGATGGTGGACTCGAGAGGTAGCCCCACCATGTTCTGGAGGTAATAGCTCTTGAGCCGGTCGGCCCCGGCGATTGACCTCTGATCGGGGTGAATCCACACCGGTAGGTCTCGACCCTCGAGGTCGTCCCAAAGGGGCTCGAAGCGTTCGTCGTCAAGATCAACACCATCGATGTTGGAACCGATCTGGATACCGCGGGCGCGGGGATAGGTGGCAATGCGGTTGACTTCCCGCAGTGAAGCCCCAACGTCCTGGAGCGGCAGCGTTCCGAAGATGTGGAAACGATCCGGCTGCGTGTCGCTCAAAGCGATCAGGGCGTTGTTCTGAATGCTCGCAAAGTCGGCGCCCACCTCGGCGGGGATGTGGTAGTAAAAGTTGGGGGGAGGAATGGCGATGATTTGGAGGTCGACCCGTTGGGTGCCCATGTCGGCGAGGCGCAAATGAGGATCGAAGATCGCCTTGGGCAGCGGTCCCAGCCGCTCCCGCCCGGCGTACGACAGATAGGACTGTCCCTCGTCCTCGATCAACACCGGTCCGTAATCGGGATGGGCGTCATGCATCTCGGACAACGCCTGGGGGACGATGGCATGGGCGTGGAGGTCGATCGTCGGCATCTATTGGCTCCTTGGATTTCTTCTCGCTAACGGTCCCAGCTACCAAACGATCCGTAGCCGGGATGACGAAACTGGTTGGGAACCTCGATCAGCACCGGTCCATCGGTGTCAAGAAACGATTCAAGGGTGGCTCCGACCTCGGATAGATCTGCTACCGACACCCCTCTGGCGCCGAAGGCCTTGGCGACCGCCACGAAGTCGGGTGGAAGAATGTCTACCCCGGAACGACGTCCATAGAGATGGTCCTGATGGCGTCGTTCGACTCCGTAGCCACGGTCGTTGAAGACCATCACGATTACCGGGATCTTCTCCTGGACGGCCGTCATCAGGTCCTGGATGGTGAACATCACTCCGGCATCCCCAGCCAGGGCGATCGACACCGTTTCTGGTCGGGCCACCTTGGCGCCGATGGCGGCCGGCATCGCGTAACCAAGCGTGCCGAATCCGGAGGGAACGAACCAGGTGCGGGGGAACTCGGACCTCCAGCAGGATCGAGCCCAGAAGACGATCGTGGTGGGATCGTTGAACACGAGAGCATCTGCGGGAAGGGCCGTGCGGATCTGATCGAGTACCTCCACCTCGATCGGGCGACCGACGGCGGCCTCGATGCGTTGCTTGCAATCCTCGACTTCTGCCGTGCGCCATTCCTTTGACTCGTAACCAGAGGAACCAAGAGAGTCGCCGATGGCCCCAAGCGAGAGCTCGGCGTCGCCGACGACACCGACCGTTGCTCGATAATTGCGACCTATCTCGGCCGGGTCGAGATCAACCTGGACCAGCGTCTCTGGTACCCGAAGCGACCATCCGCCCGTTGGGAAATAGGAGAACCGGGTCCCTACCGCCAGCATGACGTCGGAAGCGGCCAGAAGCTGGCGCACCGGGAGTTCGTTGGCCCAGTTGCCGACGTGGAGTGGGTGGTCCCATCGCATCCCACCCTTTCCCTTCTGGGTGGTGATGACCGGCGCCCCCAGCATTTCGGCGATGCGTTGGAGCTGGGCGGCGGCAGCCTCGGTGGCGACACCGCCCCCTGCCCAGATGACCGGCCGCTCGGCGTCGGCTAACAGCTTGGAGGCGGCCTGCACCGACTCCACCGTCGGAGGGCGGGGACGGGTCGGGGCCGGTGGCAAGACCTCGGCTGCGGTCTCGGCCGAGAAGGCCTCACCGACGATCTCGACGACGGCCGGACGCGGTCGACGGTTCCTGAGGGCGAACATCGCTTGATGGATGGCGG
>CAZPIZ010000025.1:12188-15637 GCA_964586615.1 uncultured Acidimicrobiaceae bacterium
TCAATCGCAACCGAGTTGGCGTCCGCCGGTGGTTAGCCCCACCCAGATCAGTGGGAAGTCCCCGTGTTCGGCGAGCACGATGCGGTCATCCCCAACCGCGGCCTGTCGGGGAGAGACCTGTCGGGGCAAGGGCTTCCAGCACTCACCGTCCGGTGACACCCACCCGGTCAGACCTGGTCGATGAGACCACTCGCCCAGAACGACCCATCCCAGGCCTCCGGCCACAACCTCTCTCAGCTCGAAATCGTCATTGGGGCGATGGCTTGGGGCGGGCAAGGGATCCTCTCTCTTCCATGATCGACCATCATCCGAAACCCAGAGCGCCGACTCATCAAAGCCGATCCCGCCAACCGCGATCAGCCGGCCCTCCCGCCAGGCCATGTCATATACATAGGCGCCATCCCCGAACGGTGATCCGTCTCCAAGTCGCCGCCATGATTTCCCGTCAGGCGATGACCAAACCTCGGGCTCGCAAACCGGCCAGATGCCAAAAGGATCGGCTCCATCGACCGACACAAGGGTGAAGAATCCGTCGGGAGTGGCGACGATCGGAGGGACATCCTCGGAACTGAGGGTGGGTGGATCGCAGTTGTCCCGGGTTGGCATGCCGGTGGGCTCTCCCCAGTCCGGTGCGGGCACAACCACTTCGAAGTCACCCCCAGGCGCCGCCCACAACACATCCCCGGTGAATGCCTGAGCCACCAGTCCGCTGGTCCCGACCACCAGACCCGCCCGCCCCGAGCCGTAGCCGACCCTGACCAGCAACGGGAGATCGATCCTCGCGACCTCGGCGCCATCTTCCTC
This sequence comes from uncultured Acidimicrobiaceae bacterium, assembly GCA_964586615.1. Lineage (GTDB taxonomy): Bacteria > Actinomycetota > Acidimicrobiia > Spongiisociales > ZC4RG35 > DATEEG01. The sequence goes on from CAZPIZ010000025.1 coordinate 12,993, forward strand.
ATCCCCTCCCAAACGCATCACCCATCTCCCGGCGAAGGCGAAAAGGTCATCCCCCGCCACCACCAGACGGTTGGGAGAGCCCGAGATGCCCCGCCCCGACCAGGCGATGCCATTGGTGGAGGTCCACAGCGTCATCCCACCCTGGTTGGGGCGGGCCAGCACGGCAAACCCCTCCGCTGTGGCCACCAGGCTGTCGACATGGACGACACCTTCGGGTTGTCGGGCAAAGCTCCAAACGATGGCCGATCTGGAGTTAGCGGTCGAGTCCCAGAAGACGACCAATCCGGCGACGGCAATCAAGGCGGCGGCGATGATCAAGGCGGCTGGTCGCCTCCTGGCCCCGACGGGTTCTGTCCCAGTGGATTCTGTATCAGGCGGTTCGATCTCGGGCAACACGTCTTGGCCGGACATCGCCCTTCCCAGGCTTGGTTGTGCCTCTCAATACTGCCAGGCCGAAAGGTGGTTCTGCAGGGTGCATCGTATGATCTCGATCCAGAAACAACCGGAGACGTCATGGTCGAATCACAGTTGCTGCCTGAGGGAACGGTCCGCATGCCTTCTGCCTCGGCTCGGGACTTCGTCGCCTCCGCTTTCCGGGCGGTGGGCGTGCCCGAGCATGACGCCGATCTGGTGGCCGACGTCCTGGTCAGCGCCGACCTACGTGGGATCCGTAGCCACGGAGTCGCCAGGATGAGCTATTTCCTGGTCCGGTTGGAGAAGGGCACAATCAACAAGCGCCCCAACCTTCGTTTCGAACGGGGAAGCGATACCACCGGCCTTCTCTTTGGCGACAACGCCATCGGCATCGTGGCCGCGGCCCGGGCGATGGAAGAGGCGTTGACTATGGCCGGGCGCTCCGGTTCCGGGTTCGTGGCGGTTCGGGACAGCAGTCATTTCGGTTATGCCGGGTATTGGGCGCAACGGGCTATGCGGGAAGGATTCATCGGCATCAGCATGTCCAACAGCGGGCGACGGGTGGCACCGACCTTTTCCGACGAGTCCATCCTTGGCACCAACCCACTGGCGGTGACCATTGCTGGGGGAGAGGGCGAAACCGACTTCTTCCTCGACATGGCCACCTCGGCAGTGGCCGTTGGCAAGGTAGAGACTGCCCTGCGGGAAGGACGAGACATACCCAGGGGCTGGGTGGCCGAGGCCGGGGCGCGTCCAATTCTCGACGACGACGGCGTTCTTTCATACGACGCCCCGCTGTTGCCCCTGGGTGGCGAGGGTGACGAGACCGGTGGTCACAAGGGTTTTGGTTTGTCGCTGATGGTCGAATTGCTCTGTGGGGCTCTGGCGGGGAGCGGTCTGGCCGACCGCATCGCCGGCGCTTCGGGCGATTCCCCCGCCGCCATGGGGCACTTCATGGGTGCCATCGCAGTGGCCGGCTTCCGGCCTCTCGAACTGGTACAGGCCGACATGGCGGATACCTTTGACCTCATCCGCAAGGCCGGCCGGACTCCAGGACGTGATCGCATCTTCATCCACGGCGAACCCGAGGCCATGGCAGAGGCGGAGAATCAAGAACTCGGCATCCCCGTCACTCCCGCGCTTTTGGACCAGCTCTTGCGTTGGAACTCGCGGCTCGACCTTGGCTTCGATCTTCCGTGACGGTCGTTTCAGGCGTCAGCGGCTCCATGGCGGTCGCGGCCATCGCGGCCTTGGGCTTCACCCACGTCGTGATCATTCCCGACGGCGAGACCCGCCACCTCTTCGATCCGTTGGTAGCCCATCCGAACTTCCGGATCGTGTCGCCGGCCCGGGAGGGTGAGGGGGTGGCAATTGCCGCCGGTCTCTGGGTAGGGGGCGCCAAGCCCCTACTGGTATTGCAGAACACCGGGCTGATGGAGGCCGGTGACAGCATCCGCGGCTGCGGAATCGGTCCCAAGATTCCGCTCCGGATTCTGGTGGGGTGGAGGGGCTACCCCGGTGCTATCGCCGGCCGTCTGCCAATCGACTCTGCTTACCCCTACACCGAGCCGATCCTCCGGGCCTGGGGAATTCCCTACCGGCTTCTCATGGAGGATGGAGATATCGACGCCCTAGCCGAGATGGATCGGATCGCAGAGGAGACCTCGATGCCAGCCGCGGCCTTGTTCGGATGGCCGTTCCGGCAATGAAGACGGTGAGCCGGTGATCGAGAGGCTGGATCTCTTCCTAGCGCTCTCCAATCGGAGAACCGATGAAATCGTGGTCATGACCATGACCGCCACCTTGCAGTGGCCGCTTGTGTCCGACCATGAACTCGACTTCGACTTCCTGGCGTTCGGGATGGGGCATGCCGCCGACTTCGGCTTGGGGCTGGCGCTATCGAGGCCAGAGCGAAAGATCATCGTTCTCAAAGGAGACGGCGGTCTTCTCATGAGCCTTGGATCGCTGACCACCATCGGTCGCTTTGGTCCACCCAACCTATTGGTGCTGCTGCTCGAGAACCGAAGCTACGAGATGACCGGTGGTCAGCAACTGCCCCCGCGGGTCGACTTCGAGGGCCTCGCTCGGGCTTCCGGAATCCAGGGCGGTGGAGCCACCGGGACCGGCAAGGTGGAACGGATCGAGAAACTCGAGAACTTCGAGGCAGCCTTGCAGCGGCTTCTCGCCGAGGACGGTCCCCACTTCGTCGTGGTCCCTGTTCACAACAGCCA
>CAZPIZ010000026.1:0-15541 GCA_964586615.1 uncultured Acidimicrobiaceae bacterium
GCGGGGGGCCCGGTGCCCTTCCGCTTTGGTTTCTTCGGCGAGTTTGCGTTTCAGGTTCTCGATGGCATCGACCGGGACCGGATCGACCCCCACAAGCTTGGCGAGTTCGAGCGAAACCAGGTCTCCCATGGCGGCCAGACTGACCATTCGTTCTAGTTCCGAGTCTCCCTGGGACCACACTTCCCCGACCCACGCCACATCGCCACCTGTGATCTCGGCCGTATGCCTGAACCGGGCCGTCACGCCGGGAGGCTCGGCCCGATCCCTGAGGCTGACAATCCCCACGTGTCGGCGAGTCAGTTCCGTCAGGGAGGACCACGATACGATCTCGTTGTGATCCAGTTCGGGGAGCGCAGAATGCCAGGCGGGCCATTTGGCGTTCTCGTTGATCTGCGTCTTCCACCGCTGGGCCACCGGCGTGGTGACACCTCCCCCCCCATAAACCGCCACGATCCGGCCCTCGAGACCTTGGGCAAGGTCGGAGGCCAGCGCCCATCCCGATCCTCCGTCCCCTGTGATCGAATCGGCCGTGTCGGCAGATGCCAGCAGGTCCCGGCGCGGCACCGACGTCGCTCCGGCGGCGTTGAGAACGTTAAGCAGGCCTCCCAAGAGGTAGCCCAGGGCAGCGCGTGGTTGGAGGCCGCCCGGGACCGTGACCGTTGGCCAACCATATTCGGCGGCCCAATTCGCCAGGGTCCCGCCCCCGGTCACAACGGCCGGGGTCAGACCATGGGCGGCGGCCGTCTCGGCGGCCGACAGGGTCTCTTCGGTGTTGCCCGAGTAGGACATTGCCACGACCTGGGTTTGTGCTGACTTCACCCAGGCCGGCAGGCCATAACTCTTGTTGACGCTCACTGGAACCTCGGCCAGGGCGGCCGCGAAATCCCCCGAGATTCCCGACCCTCCCATGCCGGCCACCAGCACGCGACTTGCAAGGGGGATCGTCATTGGTTCGAGGTTGGCGGCCCACCGCAATTGCTCACCGAAGCCGACGATCATCGACCTCATTTCCTCATATGACATCGGTTAGCCCTCCGGCCCTTGCTCGGGAGCCCCACCAGAGGGGGGGTTGGCGGAGGGGGGTTCGGCGTCCTCGGGACGCATTCTCGGTATGCCGTCCTCGACCGGGAATCGGCGACGACAAGAACTACAAACGAGGCGCGACGCTGGTTCGTCTTCGAATAGGTCGCTGCGGTCGAACGGACAGGCCATTATCTCCAGCAGGCCGGGATCAATCAGTGCCACCGGCTCAATCCCCTATGCCGGCTTTGACCGCCGCCACGATCTCATCGACCGTCTTAGGGTCAGGACCCTCGACGTTGAGGCGTAGTAGCGGTTCGGTATTGGACGGCCGCAGGTTGAACCACCGGTCCGGCCACGACACCGTCAGCCCATCGAGACGGTCCACATCGGCATCCACGAACTTATCGGTGATCCGGTCCATGGCTGCCCCCTGATCGGCCACGCGCAGATTGATCTCACCCGAAGCGAAGTAGGGCTCGACCTCATGTCTGATCTTCGACAATGGGCGGCCATCCTCCGATATGACCTGGAGGAGCACCAGCATCGCCAGCATCCCGGAGTCGGCTCTGAAAAAGTCGGCGAAGTAGTAGTGGCCGGAGTGTTCGCCACCGAACACTGCCCCGGTTTCAGCCATCACTTGCTTAATAAAGGAGTGACCCACCCGGGTCCTCACCGGGGTCCCGCCCAACTTGCGGACCGTTTCAGGCACCGCCCGCGAGGTAATCAGGTTGTGGACGATGGTGGCGCCGGGTCGCCGGGCCAGAAACCACCTGGCTATCAGCGAGGTGGTGGTGCTCCCTGACAACGGGTTGCCCAGGTCGTCGATGAAGAAGGCCCGGTCGGCATCTCCGTCAAAGGCAACTCCCAGATTGGGGCTTCGGTCACGCACCAGGGCAATGAGGTCGACCAGATTCTCAGGCTGGAGAGGATCGGCAGGATGGTTGGGAAAAGTCCCATCCGGTTCTAGATACAGACCGATGAGACCGGGCGGAATACGGTCGAAGACGGCCTCGACCACCACTCCGGCCATCCCGTTACCGCCGTCCACCGCAACCAGCAGCTCCGCCATCTTGGCGGGTTCGACAATGGAGAGGAGATGATTGACGTAACCCTCCCGTGCATCAAGGGGAGTGATCGTTCCGCCCCCAGAGCCGGATGGGATGCCGTCGGCCACCATCCGTTCGATCTCGGCCAGACCGGTGTCCTCTCCAACCGGCGCTGCGCCCTCGCGGCACAGCTTGATCCCGTTGTATTCGGCAGGGTTGTGAGATGCGGTCACCATCACCCCCGGGATCGACCGGCTACCGGACACGTAATACACGCAATCGGTGGCGACCTCGCCGATCTCGAGGACCGCAGTCCCCTGGTCCGTGATCCCTTCGATGAGCGCCCCGGCGAGGGCCGGCGAAGAAGCACGGCAATCGCGCCCTACCGCAATCTCGGAGGCGCCCGTCAGGATCGCAAAGGCACCGCCCACGGCCCTGGCCAGTTCTGGAGTGAGCTCCCCGAGGTCGGTCCGCCCCCGTATGTCGTACGCCTTGAAAACACCACTCATATGAGGCGATTGTAAGTGGAGAGGGAGTTTGAGGTTTGAGGCTTGAGATTGGAGGCCTCGGATCGAGTGCTTAACTCCCGGTCCGATGACCAAGTCCCTGGCCGTGTCGGTCGTCCTGCCCGCGTTCCAACTAGGTCCCGTGATCGCAGCCAACATCGAGCGGGTGGCGTCGGCCCTGTCGTCGCTCTCTGTCGAGATCGTCGTGGTGGATGACGGCAGCACCGACCAAACGTTGAACGAAGCGCGGCGGGCGACGTCCAACATCCCCGGCGCCTCCGTCATAAGCCACCCGGTCAACATGGGCAAGGGACAGGCATTGTTCACCGGTGCCAGGGTGGCCAAAGGCGACCTGATCGTCTTCCTCGACGCTGACCTCGATCTTCCCCCGGAGCAGCTTCCGGCTCTGCTGGAGGGGATGGGCGATGCCCACGTCCTCGTCGGTGCCAAGCGCGACTCAATGGCCGCCGGCCGCTACCCACTCCTCCGGCGGGTGTTGAGCCGGCTCTTTTCCCTGGCAACGGTGGGTCTTTTCGGGTTGCCGGTCACCGAAACCCAGACCGGACTCAAGGTATTTCGGCGGGAAGTGCTCGAGGTGGTGATTCCGCAAATGCGGATCGAAGGGTATGCCTACGACCTCGAGATGCTGGTTCGCGCTCAGCGGGCCGGCTTCAAATTGACCGAGGCACCGGTGGAGTTGGGGCCAGGGGCTTCGACGGCCTCCTTGCGGGCGGGGATGCTCTGGCAGATGGCCCGCGACACGGCCCGATTGCAGTGGTGGGTCATGACCGGTCGGGTTCCTAAACAGTAGGCCGACGGCGGTCCGCGGTGCGGTACCAGACAGATGCTGCTCCGGCCCCAGCCAGGCCGACAATGGTGAGGAGCCAGCCGATGTTCTCGATTCCGCTGTTGGCGAATTCGAGGGTGACCTGTTCTTCGGTCGGAACCACGATCATGAATGAGGGTCCCGCGTGGAATGGGCCCTCGGCCCCGGTCGCCCGCCAGTTGGGGAAGTAGGACACCTTCACGAGGTGAGGCACACCGACTGCATCGGTGTGGAACGAAATCAGATCGTCCTCAATGACAACGTCGGTGATCGTGGCTTCGCCGCCAGGCAGCGAATCCATCTCTTGCAGTTGGCCGAGGTCGGTGATCCGGGGCCAGTCGGAGGGTCCGTCGGTGGTGATCCATCGATCGAGCAGATCCATCGATCCATACCAATCGAGTGAGACCTCCTCGAACGTGGCCATCTGATCGCCAGGTCCGATGCCGACCACCCCTCCAAGTCTGGCGACAAGGCTGTTGTGGGGACCTTCGTAAACGGCGGGCTGGAAGCTGGCCGCCTCGATCAGCGGGGCATCGGCAACTTCGTAGAAAGTGAATGGACCGGTTGCCGTGAGCTCAGTCAGCTCCGGCCACTTGTCTGCCTCGACCTTGGCCTCCGGCGTATAGGTGACGTAGTACCGGACCCCGAACATCTGGAGATGGGGGATCCCGCGTTCAAAGTCGAAGCGGTGGTAATCGAGTCCGGGGATCGGGCTCGATGGGTTGACACTCATTTCCGCCTGATTGAGGAAGTGAAACGGTGTGGAGAGAGATGACTCGAAAAACAGACCCTCCGTCGACTCGAGATCCTGATCGGTCCAATAGGGGAACAACATCAAAGCCATCGGCGATCCGAAGTCGTTCATGGTCTTGTCGTACTCCCAATGAATGCGGCCGGGCTCCAATTCGTTGGCGGCGGTCGCCATCAGCGCCTGGTACTCAGGCCACCGGGGTTTGCCCTCGTAGCCGGAGTAGTTCCAACGCGCCCACCCGTTCATGATGGTGATGCCGGCCACAGCGCCGAGAGCAAGGATCCCTGCTCCCCCGATGGCGAGGAACGTTTTGGAATCGACCGGCTTGAGCCAGAGCAGAGACAGCAGCAATGCCCCGACCACGGCCAACCCGACCGCCAAGGCGACCCCGTTCGGCACGTTCGGTTCGGTGGCTAGCAGGACGACCGCCACCACCCCCGCTATCGACCCGACGAGACGCGGCAGGACCCCGAAGACCCGCTCGGGTAAGCGCCGCGCCAGCCACATGACCGCCCCTCCCAGGGCAACTGCCGCAAAGAAGGTGACCCCGAAGTACCAGAAAGGCAGTAGGCGCCCGTTCCAGAGCTTCCAACGGGCATTGAATATCCCGGGAAGGAGATCCGGCAGGACATTGGGTAGCGGGTAGTAGATGATCGGGATCAGGGTGAGGGCCATAACCGGCAACGCCCGCGGGGTGCGCCGCCAGGTCCAGATGGCGCCGGCAATGGCCGGAATCAGGAGGAGCCATATCTCGAGCGGAAACAGCTGGTCCCAGCTCCGAAGGGGCACCCAGGCCATGTCCGAGGTGAACCCGATCCTCGCCAGCAGAGGCAGAACCCAGAAGCCGCTGATGGCAAGGGCCCCTAGCCAAATCGGAAACGCCCGGCGCCATCCGCCCTTCCAGGTGAGCACGGTCAGGCTCGCCAAGACAATGACGATCGTGGTGATGATGTGGCAAAGAACCGCTGCCGCCAATGCGAGGGCGGCCGTGACCTGGTACTTGGGATCGTCTCGGACCGCTCTTATCAGAAGCCCGAGATAGAGCAAGGAAAGGGCCAGCGACCACGAGAAGGAGAACTCCCCTGCCAGCGTCGAGAGGACATTGCCGCCATAGATCGTAAAGCTCTCCATGAAGATGAAGGCGGCCCCGGCACCGGCGGTGACCGTCGCCACCGGTCTTCCGAATCGCAAGCTGCGGGCCAGGTAGTACACGGCAGGAGGTGTTGCGAGGAGTCCCAGAACGGTTGCCAACTTGAAGGCCACTCCGTACGGGAGAAACACATCGAGGAAAACGATCGCCAGGGAAGGCAGCGGGAAGTAGAAGTAGAAGACCGGGTAACCCGCAAACCAATCTTGGGACCACCCGAGGATGCGACCTTCGGGCAACAACACGTCGCGGAGATAGGCGGGGACCGCGACGTGGGCGGCCATGTCACCTCCCGAGGGTGTGTTGGCCTCAAGGATCAAGCGAGGGTTGAGAACTGTGAGGATGACGAGCGAGATGCCGGCCATCACCACCAGAGGTACCCAGCGTCTAAAGCTTGGGAGGGTGCCCCCTACTTGCATCAGATGGGCAGGAGCATCGAGTGTCTAGGCGCGAGCTTTTCGGACCAGATCGAGCACCTGACGGAGATCCATCTGCTGGCCAGCCTTGTCCCACCACTTCTCCTCGCACTTGTGGCAGGAGAAAAACTGCACTTCGCTCCCATCGGGCAGGCGGTGCTTGATCTCGATCACGTCGCTAATGCCGCATTGGGGACAATCCATCAGGCGCGAAATCCTACCGAATTCTGGAGCTTGGACTAGGCAATGGGACTAGTTAGCCCTTGAGACTCACTCTTCGTGCAGCAATCGGCCTACATAGCGGCTGCGGCGCCGGCCTTTCTCCCACCAGTAGGCGTACCAATAGGGCCCATGGGGGCAGGCCGAGCAGCTCTTCTTGCCGCACTTGATCATCTGCTTTCTGAGCCTCACCTTCGATCGGTCCTCCTGTCCTATGAAACCCTCACGCTCGAGTTCGGCCCGCGTGAGGATCAGGAGCCTCCGCAGGTCGTGTTCGTCGAGATCGCGGACCGCGTCGAGAAAGTCGCGGTCAAGCGACATCTAGGCCACTTCGAGTGGTGCGAACAGCCTGACGACGGTGCGACGGTCGGTAAGAGTCCAGCCCAACGGTGGAGTCATGCGATCAGAGTGAGTGGTGCACATGGCGTACCCGGGAGTGGCGTAGCCGTCGAGATCCTCCAGCCAAATCTGTCGGTCGGCATAGCTGTAGGCCATGCGTACGGAGGCGGGGGTGCTGCAACGGACGCAAGAAGAAAACATTGGCGCAACGGTAGGTGAGCACCCGCCCTACCGGCAAGGATCGAAACAGCCCGTTGACATTGGACTTCGGATCGAAACGAGTTCAGCGACTGGCCGGGGTGGCTGCCGGTGGGGCTGGTAGATGGCGTCTCCGGGGTACACCTTCGAAGACCATCGCCCTGCCATTTGCAAAGACCACCACCGCGGTCGGGACACGGGTTATTCCGTGGTGGCCGAAGCTCTCAGGGTCGTCTTCGTGCCGGGTCTCGGTGAAGGCATCTCCGTAGGTCGACGCGATCACTCTCCTCGCCTCCGTGCATGTAGCGCATGTCGAGGAGGTGAAAAGATGGACCCCGGGGGGAAGATCATCCCTGGTGGTATGCAGCGGACGGGCCCGTCGAGTCCGGCCGGCCGACCAGGCGGCGACGACAACCGCCATCAGGATCACGACAATGACGGCGATCCGGATACCGATCTCGCTCATTCGATGGGCACCGCCCCTGCCATCCCGATCGAGTTCCCGCTCAGCACCCCGTAGAAAACAGCGATCGTCCCATCGGCCGACACCTCGATAGCACCCCCCCTGGTGCCGGTCACGAATACTCCAGTTGTCATCCCGGGTTGAAGTTCAACGGTCTGGCGGGCCGGCACACCGAGCCGCTCGATCGTGGCTGTCAGCGGTCCGCCCGACGTATTGAGAATCCAAATGGTCGTCCGACCTTCACTCAGAACCGAAGACACCGGAACCGACCATCTCACCGCTTCCCGGGCTACACCGGACGCTACGGCTCTCACGTCGTCGACCGCGTAAACGATAGCGGCTGCCACCGGTTCTGCCGTCGACACCACGACTCCGGAGCCGGGCCCGGCGACCTCCTCGACCGGTATCACCGACATGCCCTGGGGAACTAGGACTCCTTCGGCAACTCCTTCGACAAGTCCGTCGGGCTCGATTCGATCAACCCGGAAGGCGGTGTCGACATCGGCCAGCGATCTGATGTGGACTTCGCCGTCGAACCCGAAGTCCGGCAGGGCAAAGAACCACTGGGTGCTGGCGGCGACGGCTTCGGACGTGGCCACATCGGTCGGACCGGTCCGCTTCATTCCGGCCACGACCAGCCCGGAATCGGCCACGACCGAGAAACTCATGCTTTGCCTGCCCGCCATGATCTGGTCCAGCACCACCTCTACGGCCGTCGCCGGCGGGACCCTCATTTCTTCGAGGTCGGTTGGGGTATCGACCCCGAACTCGCTCGCACCGACCAAACGCAGGGAGGCCTCGGCCGCGAACGGGTTGACCAGGACCATGGTGGAGCCGTCTCCTTCCGCCGTTGACATCCCCATGATCGCCACCGGCCCGGTCGAAGCCGGGGTGCAACCCGAGACCGCCGCCACCGTTCCCGCCCGGCCGTAGGTGGCGGCCGTTCCCGATGTCTCCACCAGGATCGGCGTGATCCCTAGCTCGGCCAGCTCCCCGACCTCGGTGAAGTAGGTGCCGCCGTCACCGGGAAAGTCAACGAGCCCCGAACCGCCCCCGATCACGGTCACCCGTCCCCCAGAAGGGCTGGAAACACCCAGCCTCGAGGTAAAACCACCCCCGGCTTCTGCCACCGGACAGACAACATAAGGGTCCGGACCGATCATCGGGAGCTCTGGTTCGATTGTGGCCGGAGTCGGGACCATCAAAAGTCCCAACACCGCCAAGCCTGCCGTAGTGATGATCACCGCCAATCGGCGAAGGGCAGGGGTCATGGTGTGGTCACCACTTGATCGGAGTCGTTTTGATCGGGGCCGTCTCCACTGGGAATTTGGGCTTGTGGGCGTTGCATTTCCGGCGATCGCCTCACCGAACTCCGGGTTCTTCCCCACCCAGTGAGGAACAGGAGCACCATCAACAAGGCCGCAGAGGCGAGACCCGCGACCCGTGTCAGCGAGTCGGGGGTATACACAGCCACACCTTCCTGGCCCGACACCGAATTTGCCCAGCCATCGATCACTGCCCAGTCCGGTCCCCATCGGGCGTCGGCATTATCGGCGAGGCGTACCCGACCCTCGGAGGGCTCACCCCGATACGTCCGGCCGTCCCACTCCCAGACCCTTCCCTCCTCGGTAACGGCTCGGGCACCATTGGAGAGGTTCTCGTATACGGTCAGCTCTGGGTCGACCGGCGTCAGGGCCAGATCCACCTGCCGGGCGAGTGCCTGAGGGTTGAGATCCGCACCCGGCAAGACCACCACCCATCCGATCCCGAAATCGGCCAGGGCGGCCCCCGGACGCAGGTCGACCCCTCGAACCAGGTGATCGATGATCACCCCGGCCAAGGCGACGTCGCCGGTTTCGAAGTTGGGGAGATAGGCCTGCTCGAGGGTGGCGGCTGCGCCGTCGATCAGGCGGTATGACACCGATCCGAGGGAACGACTGGCACCCGGCAGATCCGGGGCCGGCCCGATCAAGAGGACCCGGGTGGATGACGGGCTCTCGGTGAGGGTCGAGACGAATCCCAAACGATCGGACCATCGGTCCGGCGGCAGTCCGGCTCTGCCGCCGGCGGCCGTAGCCACGGCAGGCACCACAAAGAGGGCTACGGCCCCCAGGGCGACCAGCCGCCGCCAGGTAGGACCCTCCGCCACCTCCACCACCATCGCCGTCAACAGAGCCCCACCGATCGAAGCCGCCAGCCAGCCAACCATGCCTATCCCGGGCAAGACTCCGGGCCAGGAAGCAAGCAGCCATCCCCCGACGGCCAGGGCACCACCGAAGACCAACGGACCCAAACGGGTTCTCCCGATCCAAAGCGCCCCCACCCCGACGGCTGCCACCACAGACAGGGGCCAGAGCCAGCGCGGTTCCACCTGCGGAAGGGGAGCGGCCGTCAACAGGGGCCAGAGATTCCCCGACGCCACAAAAGGCGCCACCAGCCCGAGACCCAGGGAAGTAACCGCCAATCCGCTGACGGCCGCATACCACCGCCGGGTGAGGATGGCCCAGAGAATCGCGGCTACCGGGACCAGGGCGAGGACCGGCGGATAGGCGGCGGCGGCCAATCCGGCTGCAAGCCCACCACGTGCGTATCGGCCAAGGCGGCGACGCCAATCGCCACCGGCCGGGGCCATGACCGCATCGAGCACCCAGGGCAACGGTCCGGCGGCCAAGAGCAGGGGCCATTGTCCCGCACCGAACAATGCGGCCGACGCGGCGCCTGCGACATAGACCCATGCTGCGACATGGCCTGCGCCGCTGCTGGCCCCGGCCCGCCGGGAAAGTCTGATCACGCCGGCCACGCCGGCCACGATCGCTCCGATCGTCAGCAAGGTGGCGGCGATCTCGGGACGACCTCCCACCAACAGATTGGCGAGAGCCCCCAGCGCCGCAATCGGCGGAGCAGTCGCTGCACTGCCGAGACCGGATGCGTGCCAACCCCCACCGTAAGACGCCACCAGACCGCCAAGGTTGTCCGACGGAGGCAAGCTGAATCGGGCCACCGGGGGCCCCGCGAACCAGATCACGCGGGTGGCGATGGCGACCCCCAACCCCGACACCGCCACCAGGATGGCAGTCGGCCGGGTCCAGACATGGACGGTCCGTTCTGCCAGCGAGTCGGTTTCTTCTTCGTCGATCGCCCGACCGAACCGCTCCCCCAATTCGGAAAGGGTCTTTCGCAGCTTGACCGAGCCGGCAACCTGAAACCGGAACAACTCTTCGTCACCGACCTGGCGCACCCGGTTGAGGGCGCGCCGGGCAGAGACAGTCGACGAAAGCTTGCCCACATTCCAAACCCAGCCCATCAGGGTCGCCAGCAACGGCCGCAATCGCCCCAAGATCATCTGCCCAAGCCCATCGGCGAGACCCACCAGCAAGCCGGTGGGGAGAACCCACGCCAGGGTTATCGGTCTGTAGGCGATGAGCATGGCCCGTTGCCGACCGGCTTGTTGACGCCACCCGGGCTGGTGATCGGGACAGTCCTCGGGATGGAAGACCTCCGACGATGGCACGACGATCACCCGGCCACCTGCCAGGCGGGCCCGCTGGGAAAGATCGAGTCCGGTTGCATCCAGCGAGAGATCCGGATCGAGGCCCCTTAGGCCCCTGAGCAGGTCTCGCCGAACCAGCATTGAGATCGGCGAGACAAAGGCAACCTCCCGGACCACGTCGTATTGCTCGAGGTCCAGCTCTCCGGGGTCGAGACCGGAATACGGCTCCCCGAACACGTCGGTCGCTTCACCCACGGAATCGAGCCGGTCATCGGATCCATCGATCAGGACCTTTGACCCGGCGACGGAGGCGTCGTGCCGCCGTGTTTCCCGCAGGAGCGCTAACAAGGCGTCGGGACGGGGGCGCGTGTCCCCATGGATCAGCCAAACGAAAGCGATCCCGTCATCCAGTCGGTCGAGAATCTGACCGACGTCGTCGAGCCGATCGATCGACTGTCGCATCCGGGAAGCCTCAGGATCAGAAACCGAAGCATCGGAGGATTCCGGGTCGGTTGGCCCATCCCCGCCCACTAGAAGTACCTGGGCGGGTACGTAGACTTGGCGGGCGACGGCGGTCAAGGTCTCGTCGTAACGGCCACGTTGTGAGGACAGCACTACAACCGCCACGGCGGGAGTGCCTGGAGACGTGGCGGGAGAAGGAGCTACCGGAGGGCCCGGCGGGCTGGTCATGCGGCGAGACATTGTGTTGCGGTCATGCGAGTACCGCAATCCGGGAGGGCTAAGTGAAGTTGGCGATGTTGTCTGGGGGAGTTGGTGGCGCCCGTCTGGCACGCGGGCTGGCAGCCATTCCCGAGGTCGATTTGACCATGATTGTCAACGTTGGAGACGACGATCGTATCTACGGGCTTTTCGTCTCACCGGACATAGACACCGTCATCTACACCATGGCCGGGCGGGAAGGTCCCCACGGTTGGGGGCTACGAGACGACCCTTTCGAGGTGATGAACGCACTCGACGCCCTCCCGATCGACACCACGTTTCGCATCGGTGACCGGGATGTGGCAACCAACCTGTTCCGCACCGACCGGCTGGCAAGCGGTTGGTCGTTGACATGGGTAACGACGGCTCTCGCCTCGGCCTTCGGTGTTCCGGCGACCGTCTTGCCGGCGACCGATGACCCCTTGAGGTCCCAGGTGAAACTGACGAATGGCGATTGGATCAGCTTCCAGGAGTACTTCGTCGTGCGGAGTCATGCTGACGACATCGATGACATACGCTTTGAGGGTGCCGGGTTCTGCAGGCCGGCCCCGGGTGTGATTGATGCAATAGAAGCAAGCGACGCCCTGATCATCGGCCCGTCCAATCCGGTGCTGTCGATCTGGCCGATCCTGGCAGTCCCGGCCATTGGTGAAACGGTCGCTCAAAAGACCCGGGTCTTGGCTGTCAGCCCCCTGATCGGCGGGTCGGCCCTGAAAGGTCCCGCCCACCGCATCCTCTCGGCGCTCGGCTACGGCACCGGAACCTCTTCGGTCATCGGCTCCTTTGGTGGCCTTCTCACCGACATTGTCATCGACAACATCGACGTCAACGATCGGACCGGAGTCAAGAAACCCCGGATACACGTCACCGACACCAGAATGCCCGATCAGGTGGCCTCGACCCGACTTGCCCAGACGATCGTCGACGCCATCGACAACGGCGGATAAAACTCGGTGAGTATCGAGATAATCCCGGTGCCCGGACTTCCCGAGATCAAACCCGGCGATGATCTGGCGGGGCTCCTGGCGGAAGCGATCGCTGACCTGGAGCCGCAGGAAGGCGACGTTGTCGTTGTCACACACAAGGTGGTCTCCAAGGCTGAAGGGGCGATGGCGCCCGCCGCCACCGAAGAGGACTACCGCCGGGTCGTGGACCGTGAAGCCGTCGCCGTACTGCGACGGAGGGGTGACATGGTCATAACCGTGACCTCGCATGGCTTTGTGTGCGCAAACGCCGGAGTTGATCGCTCTAACGTCACCGGCGATCAGGTGGTCCTTTTGCCTAAAGATCCCGATCGATCAGCCCATCGGATCCGGCTTCGCCTCCGACAGCGCCTGGGTCTGGATTTAGCCGTGCTCATAACGGACACCTTTGGCAGGGCGTGGAGGATCGGTTTGGTCGATGTAGCCATCGGCATCTCCGGCATGAAGCCGATCCTCGACCTGCGGGGAACCACCGACATGCACGGCCGAATCCTCGAGGTGACGGAGGTGGCGGTGGCCGATCAGATCGCGGGCGCAGCCGAATTGGCTATGGGCAAATCGACGGGGATCGCGGCGGCGCTTGTTCGAGGTGTGAACTACGAGCCCGGAGAAGGCCGCGCCTCGGAGCTGGTTAGAGATCCCTCCGAAGATATGTTCCGTTAGCTGGCGTTAGACGCCCGGCCGTCCCAGGCCCCAGTAGTCGAGCCCGGCGGCCCTTACTGCCTTGGGGTCGAGAAGGTTCCGAGCATCGACCACCCGGTGGCCTCTCATCCGACTTGCCACCGCGTTCAGATCGATCGTGGCGAACTCCGGCCACTCGGTTGCAATCAGAAGCACATCGGCTCCGTCAACCGCCTCCAGTGCCGAGTCGGCGTGGCGGATGTCAGGCGCATGTGCTTCAGGGTCATAAGACACGACCTCGGCCCCTTCTTCGATCAGGAGTCTTGCAATCCGGGTGGCAGGCGATTCCCTGACGTCGTCGGTCCCGGCCTTGAACGCAACACCCCACATTGCGACCCGGCGCCCACGCAGACCCCCTCCGGCCGCCATCCGCACCTTGGCGGCCACCCGGCGTCGCTGCTCCTCGTCGGCCTCGATGACAGCCTTGAGGAGCTTGAAGTCGTATCCGGCATCCTCGGCCACGCCAATCAGCGCCAGAGTGTCCTTGGGGAAACAGGAGCCTCCGTAACCGGGGCCGGGCTTTAGAAAGTGCGGGCCGATTCGATGATCAAGGCCCACCCCCGTGAGCACGTCGAGGATGTCTGCCCCGGCCGCCTCGCACAGATTGGCAAGAGTGTTTGCGAAGGTGAGTCGAGTGGCGAGATATGAGTTGGATGCGTACTTGATCATCTCTGCCGAGGTCGGGTCGGTGGTGACGACCTGGGTATTCACGCTGTCGTAGAGCGAAGCCACCAGACGAGCGTGTTCTTGTTCAAAGGCTCCCACGACAATGCGATCCGGATTGAGGAAGTCGGTAACCGCACTCCCCTCCCGCAGGAACTCCGGATGAGAGACGACCCCGGCGGCGCTGCCGAGATTGGCGAGTCGCTTTCTCAGACCGATGACGGTCCCTGGGGGGACCGTCGACTTTACGACAAACACTGTCTCCGGCTCGACGCTGAGAGCGAGCTCGTCAACCACGCCCTCGATAAAGCTGAGGTCGGCCCGGCCTCGCGCTCCCGTTGGGGTTGGCAAGCACAAGAAAACCAGGCGAGACCCCCTGACGGCGTCGCCGTTCGAGCCGTGGAAGCTCAGCCGGCCGGATTGACCGGCTTCGTGGAGTAGATCGGCCAGTCCGTCCTCGAAGATCGGGACCTCACCGGCCTCGAGAAGAGCCAGTCGGGCCGCATCTGCCTCTCCCAACCGCACGTCATGACCGAGCCGAGCCAGCCCGGCGGCCGTCACCAAACCTACGTAACCAGCACCAATGACAGATATGTTCACGTTTGCTCCCCTGCGAAAAGAACCCCGGAGGGCAAGCTAGCCGCTCTGTGCTGTCCTGTCAGCATCCAATCCGACGATCACCACCGCATCGACCTGGGAGTCGAGAGACCCGGTCGAGACCTCCCCAAAACCAAGGGCGTCGACTATCGCCTGACCTCCGGCGAGACCATCCGGACGGACCAGGACGGTCGTCACTTCGAAGTCTTTGCGATCGGCATCTCCGACGGAAAGGATCTCAAAACCCTCGTTCTCGAGGATGTCCGACCAGCGCCCTGCCGAGCCTTTGCTGCCATTGCCGTTGAGGACCTGCACCCGGAGCGGTTCTTCGACCTCGGCGGTCATGGGTTGACCTGCCGAGAAGTTGGCGATGACGTCATCTGCTTCGGGGTGCTGCATCCGCACGATCGACATTTCGTTGTAAGTGTCCAGGTAAACGGGCAGGGTGGCCGTCTCGATCTTCTGGCCCGATATCGAACGCATCCGAAAGGCCAACTCGATGAGAGAGGATTGGGCGAAAGCCGAGTCCACAGTCAGGTGCTGAGCGAAGCCTCCGACGATCGCCCCGGTCTCGGTGAGGCTGGAGGGCTTCTTGACCGCGCCCAGGATGGCAAGAATCAACCTCTGCTGGCGCCCAGTGCGCCCGATGTCATCGGCGTCGACCGAGACCCACCCGCCGTCGCGGTTCTCTTGATAGTGCCGCGATCTTGCGTAGGCCAGTGCCTGCGATCCGTCCAGAACCTGATATCCGGCATCGACCGACAGGCCGCTGTTGGCATCTCGGGCCGGATAAGGAAAGTCGAGCCAAACCCCACCGATCTCGTCGACCAGCGACTGGAAGCCGACAAAGTCGACCTCGATGTAGTGATGCACTGGTAAACCAGTCACCTGTTTCACGGTGCGGACCATCAACGGAGCCCCTCCCGACGCGTAAGCGGCGTTGATCCGGTCGGTGCCGTTCCCCGGGATGTCGACCAGGAGGTCTCTGGGAAGCGAGAGGATCTGTGCGTGCCCATCCTGGGGGTACAGCTTGATCAGCATGATCACGTCCCCCCGAGCTCCTGGTGATTCACCGAAGTTCTCGAGGTTGTCAAGACCTGCCCGGGTGTCGGAGCCGATCACCAAGAAGACGAGGGGCTCGGCAGAAGCGGTCGGACGTTGGGTCAGTTCGGGAACCACCTCTTCCAGTTGGGTGGCGTTGTCGCGAAATGCGTCCTGAGCAGTTCTGAGGGTCCAGTAGAGACCGAACACCGCCACGTTGGCGACCACGAGCATGGCGATGAACAGCCGTTTGAACCAGGTCTTTGCCCCGCGACGCTTCGACCCCGAGGCTTGAACGGGGACGCGTTGAGGCGACGGGGGCAAGGTGGAATCGAGGCTCATTTGGCTACCTCTGAGACGCTCACAAGATTAGCAAGGTTCCATACCCAACATCCGGCCGAAAGTAACCGACCGTGTTCGCCCAGAGGTCCG
>CAZPIZ010000027.1:0-15293 GCA_964586615.1 uncultured Acidimicrobiaceae bacterium
CTACTTCGGTGCCATCCGGATGCCGCCATCCATACGAATGGTTTCGGCGTTCATGTAATCGTGGGTCAACAGAAAATACGCCGCCTCGGCATACTCCTCGGGCGTTCCCAGCCTCTTCGGGAACAGCACCTGCTGACCCAATGACTCACGGGCCGGCTTGGGCAACCCCGCCAGCAGAGGAGTATCCATGATGCCGGGTGCAATCGTGTTGACCCGGATGCCAACAGAGGAAAGGTCTCTGGCAATCGGCAGGGTCATCCCAACGATCCCGCCCTTCGACGCAGAATAGGCCGCCTGGCCGATCTGCCCGTCGTAGGCCGCCACCGAGGCGGTGTTGACGATGGCCCCCCGCTGCCCGTCTTCCATGGGCTCCGTCTTCGCCATCGCCGCTGCCGCCAACCGGATGGTGTTGAAGGTTCCAACCAGGTTGACCTCGACGAGTGCCTTGAAGTGGCCGAGATCGTGAGGCGACCCATCTCGACCCAAGGTGCGGGCCGGCGGCGCGATCCCGGCACAGTTGACCAGAGCCCGCAGCGGCCCCGCCTCCATCGCAACCTCCACCGCCGTCTGAACCTGGTCCTCGTTGGTGACGTCGGTGTGGCTATAGCCGCCCCCTACTTCGGCAGCCAGCGCTTCTCCCTTGTCATCCTGGAGATCGGCGATAACGACGCGCGCTCCGGCGGCGGCCAGCCGACGAACCGTGGCGGCGCCAAGCCCCGAGGCTCCTCCGGTGACGACAGCCACCGCTCCCGTCAGATCCATTCAGGTTCTCCTCAATTGATGGCCGGCCGACGATACTCGTGAGTCAATAAGCAATGATCGGCGTCTTCGATTCCGGTGTTGGGGGTCTCTCGGTGCTCACCGAGATCCGCCGCCTGCTCCCGCGGGCAGACCTGACCTATCTGGCCGATCGCGCCAACTCTCCTTACGGGCAACGTTCCCTGGCAGAGGTACGCCGTCTTGCCGAGGCCTGTACGTCTCACCTCCTCGACCTGGGGGCCGGCCTGATCGTCATAGCCTGCAACACCGCCTCCGCCGCCTCCCTCCGTCACCTCCGGGCCATCCATCCCGACGTTCCATTCGTCGGGATGGAACCGGCAGTGAAACCGGCGGCGGCCATCACTCGATCCAAGGTGGTCGGGGTCCTGGCCACCGCTGCCACCTTCCAGGGGGAGCTGTTCGCTTCGGTGGTGGGCCGGTTTACCGATGGGGTGACGATCATCAACCGAGCCTGCCCGGGATGGGCCGACCTGGTGGAGGCCGGGGTGGTTGAGGGCCCGGTGGCCGAGGCCGCAATCGCCCGGCACCTCGACCCAGTACTCGCTCGCGGAGCCGACACGTTGGTGCTCGGATGCACCCACTACCCGTTTCTTCGACACCTCATCGCGGCACGGGCCGGGGCCCAGGTTTCCATCGTCGACCCGGCAATGGCGGTGGCAAGGCAGGTGGTTTCCGTGTCAGGGAAAAGGCCCGAGCCGATCGGGACCAACCGGCTCAGGCTCATCACCACCGGCAATGTCGCCGATACCGAAATGATCGTGAGAACACTCACAGGAATCGATCACACCGTGAGCGCCGTAACCTTGGCGGCAAAGTGAGTAGCCACAGTTCAACCGAACCCAGGAATCTTGACCCCTGGGACGAGGCGCTTCTGGCCGCGCTGGAGCGGAGCCCGCAGGGACGGCTGCTCTCGCTCCCTGAGCTGGCCGAAGCGTCGAGCCTCTCCATGGCGCTGCTGGAGGTGGTGGTGCGCGAAGGTTTCCTGACTCCCGTTAGCGAGGATCCCGAGCCCAGGTTCGACCTGTCAGATGCCGAGTCGCTCAAGGCCGGCCTGGCCCTGGTCGAAGCAGGGCTCCCTCTCGGTGAACTCCTCGACCTGGCCCGGCGCACGGACGCAGCAATGCGCCCGATCGCCGCGCTGGCGGTCGATGTGTTCGCTCGCTTCGTTCGCGACTCGGTCGAAGCCAACGCGAAAAACGACGAGGAAGCGATCAGAAAGCTGGTGTCCGCTTTCACAACGATGCTCCCGGCGACCGGGCGATTGGTCGACCATCACTTCCGCCGGCTTCTGGTTGAAGGAGCCCGCCGCCGTCTTGGAGGAGACGGCCCGTGACGATTCGATCAGAAGAGTTCGAGCTGAGTATCGATCAAGTACTAGCGAAAAACCCGCATACGGTTTGGATGTCTCCGAACCTGACACTCGCCGGCTTTGGCCGGAGGCTGAGATTCGATCCCGGTACGGGCTCGGGCCGTTTCGAAAAGGCCCGATGGCTGTTCGAGGAGTGGGCCGCCTCGGAACGGCGCGAAGGAGACGCCGGACTGGGCGGTCCCTATGGATTCGCCAGCTTTACCTTTGATGATCACTCCCCGCAGTCGGTCGTGATCGTTCCCGAGGTTGTCGTCGTCTTTGACGGCCACTCTGCCTGGCTGGTTCGGCACGGCCATTTGTCCGACGACTGGGGGGTAGATTCTTCCCGGTCGTCGGACATCGGGCCTGGCGCCGCCGGAAGACCCGACCGACCCCGTTTCGCCGGCTCCTCTCTTCCCGATCACCTGTGGCTGGAAGCCGTCGCCACCGCCATAAAGGAGATAGAGGGCGGCAAGCTGGAGAAGGTGGTTCTCGCCCGCGACCACGCTCTCTGGTCGAAGGAGCCCTTCGACATCCACCGGGTTTTGAACAAGCTCCACGAGCGATTCCCGGAGTGCCTGGTGTATCTGGTCGACGGCCTGATCGGCGCATCACCGGAACTCCTGATCCGGCGTGAGGGAACCTCGGTCACCTCGCGGGCACTGGCAGGGTCGGCCCGACGAGACCCTGACCCGGGCGAAGACGAACGTCTCGGCTCCGAGTTGCTCACCTCTACGAAGGATCTTCACGAACACGCCCTGGCCGCGGCCTCGGTGGGCAGGGTCCTCGGGGAGGTGTGCACGTCCCTCGATCGCCCCGCCAAACCCGGTTTGTTGAAACTGGCGAATGTCCAGCACCTTGCGACCCCGTTCGCAGGGGTCCTGGCCGAACCTCACCATGTTCTCGACCTGGCCGGGATGTTGCATCCAACCGCGGCTGTGGGAGGCACACCCACCGCCACTGCCGTCGAGATGATCAGAGCCCTGGAAGGCATGGACCGCGGACGGTACGCCGGGCCGGTCGGGGTCTTCGATGCCCAAGGCGACGGGGAGTTCGCCATCGCCTTGCGATGCGCCGAGGTCTCGGGGGCCCGAGCTCGCCTCTTTGCGGGCGCCGGGCTCGTCATGGGATCGGTGCCCGAGGATGAACTGGAGGAGACCCGCATCAAACTGCGGGCGATGTTGTCAGCGCTCGAGTAGGCGCTCCACCTCTTCCACTACGCGGGCGGTGAGCCGCCGGTGCAGAGCAACGTTGTCGCTGCGATCCGTCCTGATTTCGATCAGGTGGACTCCGCGGGCATGCAGTCCGCCTCCCACCGCCCCCGCCAGTTCGGATGCGCTCTCGATGTGGCGATGGCCGAGCCCGTAGACATCGGCAAGCTTCGCCAGGTCGATCCCGGTGGGGGTGCCGAACAACCGCTCGAACGACTCGGCGAACCCGGCCTGAGGAAGGAAGGAGAAGATCCCACCACCGTCATTGTTGACAACGACAAGCACCAGGTCGGGTCGGGGATCAACCAGGAAACCGTTCTGATCATGCAGCAGGGAGAGGTCGCCGGTCAGGGCGACGGCCGGCCCGGCGGCAGCAGCCGCCCCGAGGGCAAGTGACACCAGCCCATCGATCCCCGAGGCACCCCGGTTGGAGACCACCTTGATCGACTGGCCAGCGGTCGCGTACCAGTCGAGGTCCCGCACCGGCATCGATGAACCCACGATCAGCGTGCCCCCAGCGGGAATGGCAGCGGCGACATCGCGGGCCGCCCGCGGTTCGCTTGGCGCATCGGAAGCATCGAGTTCGGAGTCGAGCGCCCGACGGGCGATCGCCTCGGCTTGATCCCAGGTCGAACGCCACTCACGATCTGGTTCGGCAGCGGCGAACGATACGGATCGGAGCATGCGGGAAACCCGGCGATCGGGATCGAACCAGCCATTCCCCACTCCCACCGTCTCGACAGTCGTGAGGAAGTTCCTGAGGTTGCGCGAAAGCCCGGCCCGACCCAGCACCACGGCTATATCCGGTCGGAGAGTTTGGGCAAGTCCCGGTGATGCCAGCATGTGATGGGCGGTGGTGACGGTGCCGGGGAGACGGCATCCGCTGTGAGCCTCGGCCACCACTACGCAGCCAGCCTCCAACGCCGCGGTGACCGCGGCGCGATCCGCACCGTCGCCCGCAACCACCAGTATCCGGCCCCTGACCTCGAACGGTTGGGGTGGCGTCGGGGGTTCGGGCGGCAAGGTCACCCATGGTGCGTCAAATTCACGACCGTCCAGCGAGTTCTGATAAGTCAACCCCAACTCCCGGCCGTCGTTCGTGAGCGGCACGACCGGTTCCCGGAAGGCCAGGTTGAGATGAACGGGACCTGGCATGCCACTCCGCCCGTGCGACTCTGCGATCGACCGGCAAACCACCGAGCGCCAAAAGTCTGACTCCCTCGCACGGTCCTCGGCCACCGGCATCTCGGCGAACCAGCGGACCCGATCCGAGAAGAGTTTGACCTGATCGATGGTCTGGTTGGCTCCCGTCGCCCGAAGATCATGGGGCCGATCGGACGTGAGAACAAGAAAGGGAACGAGTGCCAGATCGGCTTCGATGACGGCAGGGTGCAAATTGGCGGCGGCTGTGCCAGAAGTCGTCAACACCACCGATCGTCTCCCGGCCTTGGAAAGGCCCAACGCGAAAAAACCAGCCGACCTCTCGTCGATGTGTACCCAAACCCGCATCTCGGGGCGAATGGCGGCGGCCAGCGCCAGCGCGGCCGAGCGCGAGCCTGGGGCGAGCACAAGGTCTCGAACCTCGTTCCGGATCAGCTCGTCGACTATCACCGACGCCATGGCCGTCGAGCCGTTGGGTGCCGATCCAGCATTTTCCGATTTGGGCGATGTCGTCATGCCAGCATTTCCGCGGCCCGGCGCAGGCGCCGAAGCAACTCCGCCGAAGTATCACGGTCGGCTGCGAATCGCTTGAGCAGGACCGGTTCGGGCTCTGGCCTTCGTAGTGGCATCTCACCATTGACGGGAAGCAGCGAATCGGCCACAACATCACCGGTGAATAGAGAAACGGTCCCGAGACCACAGGCAAAGTCGAGTTGGGGAAGCGCCGCCGCCGCCGCCAGTCCGGCCGCGATTCCTACCGAGGTCTCGAGGGCCGAGGAAACAACGGCAGGAAGTCCGGATCGCCGAGCCAGGTCCAGGGCTCGCTCGACACCTCCTAACGGCTGAACCTTGAGCACGATGATGTCGGCTGCGCCTCTCTCCGCAACCTCGAGCGGGTCGGCCGCCAATCGGATGGCTTCATCGGCCGCAATCCGAACGGGCACCCTTCGTCGGAGCTCCACCATGTCCTCAAGGCTACGCACCGGCTGTTCGGCGTACTCGAGGTCATACGCCGCCAGCTTGAGGAGCCTCTCGGTCGCCGTTTCGAGGTCCCAGGCGCCATTCACGTCGATGCGAATCTTGCCTGATGGACCAAGTGCATCCCGCACGGCAGCCAGCCTTTCCTCGTCCTGTTCGGGAGTTTGACCTGGATCGGCAACCTTGACCTTGGCGGTGCCACAACCCGAACCGGCCACCATCACAAAAGCGGTCCGGGCGTCCACCGCTGGCACCGTGACGTTGATCGGAACGGTCGAACGCACTGGCGGGGGCCACGTGGAGCAGGCCGCCTCCAGGGCTGCCGCCAGCCACCTGGTCGTCACCTCAGGTGGATAGTCGGGAAAGGGAGAGAACTCTCCCCAGCCCTGGGGCCCCCGAATCAGAACCGCGTCCCGGCGCTCGACACGGCGGAACCGGTGCTTCATGGAGAGAGAGACCGGATGAAATTCGAGGGCTTCGAACACCACACCCGATGTGATAGCGCTCGTCATCCCGACTCCTCCGCCTGCTGTCTGGTCCTGACGTAGGCGATGACCTTGGCGATCTGATCGTCGGTGAGTGTCGAATCGAACGAGGGCATTCGGCCACGACCACGGGTGATGGTCAGCACCAGAAAATCATCGTCCTGTCCGGCGGCATTCGACTCAGCTCCGATTGCCGGTCCAATCCCGCTACTCAGATCCTCACCATGACAGTTGGCACAAACCTGTCGGTAGATGTCCTCGCCGGTTGCATCCGCCTGTGGTGGCCCCGCACAGGCGGACAGGACCACCAAACACACCACGACGAGGGACTTACGCATATCGGGCGATGCTAGGAACAAGGTCCTTAAGATCAATTCATGGACCTGACCGCCGCCTCTAACGAGGCTTGGACCTCAGTCACCCGGCTGATCGCCTCCCTTGAAGCAGACGACTGGAACCGTCCGACGCCTTGTGTTGGCTGGTCTGTGAAAGACATCCTGGCTCATCTCGGACACGTCGAGGGGATGCTGGTCCATCGCTTCGATCAACCCGACCCACCCCCGGGCTGGGTAGGAGAAGGTTCCCCTCTCGATCAGATGACAGGCCAGGGGGTGGAATCGCGGCGAACTTGGTCACCCGGAGAAGTCATCGACGAGATAGAGCGGGCGGCGGCGGCAACCCGCCAGCTTCTGGGCCAGCCAAACCTCGACTGGCAGGAACCGGTGTTGACTCCGGTTGGGCCCGCCACCCGCCAGGTGGCGGTCGAGATGCGGGTCAACGACATGTTCCTCCACCTCTGTGATCTCAGAACAGCCACCGGCCAACCTATCGATAGGTCGGCCATTGATCGGTCGAGCGAGCCCCTGGCACGTGAGATGGCGGTCGGACGGGCCGTGCGGTTGTCGCCGTGGGCCTGGGCCAAGAAGGTCGGCGCCACCGAAGGTCAACGTCTGCGGCTGTCGCTCGGAGGACCCGGTGGCGTTGATCACGACGTCGTGGTGCGCGATGGCAAAGCCGTGGTCGAACCCACCAGCGGCACGCCGGATGCTTCCGTCACCGGAACCGCCTTCGCATATCTGCTGGCCGTCAGCGGACGCCATGCTCTGGTGCCTGCGGGCGGGGGTCTGGTGGCAAACGGTGAACCCGCCAGAGCACTCCTCGAGAAGTTTCGACTGGTGGGCTGATCGTCAATCGCCTGATCGTCAAATAGTTTGGGGCCGTTCCCCCATCATCTCGACCAGGTCCTTGACATCCTGGACCCTATTCCGGGGGACGATCAGTACCGCATCCGCAGTGACAACGACGACCAGCCCTTCGACTCCGATCGCCGCGACCAGAGGTCCCTCCGACCTGAGATAGTTTTGAGACGAGTCGAGAGCCACGACGTCACCGATGATGACGTTGCCCGACTCGTCGTGCTCGCTCATCTCCCAGAGGCTTTCCCAGGATCCAACATCGTTCCAACCGGCGTCTAGTGAGATCACTGCCCCGCGTTCGGTTGGCTCCATCACCGCCACGTCTATCGACAGGGAAGGAGAGCCGGCGAATTCGGGACCGAGCTCGATTCGGCTGTCCTCGGCGACAGACGATCGTATCGCTTCCTTGACCGCGCTCAGCACCTCGGGTGCGTATCGAGAGAACTCCTCCAGCAGGACGCCAACCGGAAACGCGAACATCCCACTGTTCCAGAGGGCTCCTGCTTCGATCAAGTGAGCAGCGGTGGAAGCGTCCGGCTTTTCAACGAAACGCTCGATCGGCCGGACCTCGTCTTCGGCGGAGCGTTCAGAGTGGGACAAGGCCGGAACTATGTAGCCAAATCCGGTCTCGGGGCGCGTGGGAACTACTCCAAACGTCACGAGCCGTCCCCCGGCAGCCGCCTCGACCGCCCTGCCCACCGCCTGGCGGAACGCCGCTGCGTCCTTGATGTGATGATCCGCCGCCAGCACGAGGAGAACGTCGCCTGGAGAGGCCGTCAACGCGGCCGCCGCCACTGCCGGCGCGGTGTTGCGACCTAGCGGCTCACCTATGAGACGAACTGGCCGACCGGGGGGAACCTGGGCGGCTATACGGTCAAGGGAATCGATGTTCGCCACAATGACAATGGGACCATCGAGATAGTCGACCCTCGCCATCGTCGACCGCAACATGGTGTCGGGTCCCAACAGGCGCTGAAGCTGCTTGGGGGCCGAACGCCGCGACAACGGCCAAAGCCGTGTGCCCGTTCCCCCCGACAGGATGACTGGAATGGTTGCCGCCATGGACAATTAGGGTACCGAGCCTGTGCCGGACGTCTCTCCGTCCTCCCCTCCCCCGATTTCCCGGGAAGCTGGCAGCCTCATCGTTGTCCCGGTTCTCAACGAAGACATCGACGTCGTATTGGGAAACCTGAGGGCATCGGCCGCACATCCGGCGGTGGGAATGGTGATGGCCATCACTGGCGATCACGAAACGACCAACCAAGCGATTCGGACAGGCATTGAAGATCTTGGAGGACGGGTCCGAGTGTTGCCACAACAGCGCCTGGGGAACCTGCGGCCCGGGAAAGGAGACGCCATCAACACCGGTCTGAAGGTGTTCCTGGAAGACACCGACCTCGAGCGGATTCACTTTTACGACGCCGATATCAAGACATTCGACGGCGAGTGGATCAGCAAGGCCGAGACGGCCCTCGATCTCGGGTTCCAGGCGGTTCGCCACTTCTACCCGCGCTCCGCCACCGACGCCATGATCACATGGATGGTGACCCGGCTCGGCTTCGCCCTGTTGTGGCCGCGATCGCCGCTCCCCATGCTCGAACAGCCACTGTCAGGAGAGCTCGCCTTCACCCGAGAGGCCGCCGCCATCCTCGCCGCCGACCCGCGCGTCAAGTCTCAGAGCGATTGGGGGGTGGACACCGCGATTACTTTCGCGACCATGGCGCATGGCCTCTCGGTATATGAGTCCTACATCGCAAGAGGCAAGGACCACGCTCTCTACTCGTCGTTGAGCGACATCAAAGTCATGATGGTCGAGTGCCTGGGGGCTCTCCAGAGGCTGCGCCCCACCACCATCCTCACTACGCAGGCAGAGCGCATCAGCGAAGCACCCGATTCCGTTCCCCAACAGATCGCACAACAGATCGGCTTCGACGTCGAGGCGACCCAGCATCTGCTGGCCCGCGACTGGAACGCCCGCCAGGATGCCCTGCTCGCGGTCCATTTTCCGGAGCACGTCGCAGTAGGCGCGAGGATGTGGCGGCAATGGCCGGACACCTCATGGATGAACGAAGAGACGTGGCTGACGACGCTGACGATCCTGCTCGATCATTACGCGCCCGATGACAGCGATTGGTGCGAGCTCGCGTTTCGCCTTTGGGTGGGTCGGGTCCTTCACTACACCCTTCGGATTGCAGTCAGAGGTCACGCGTTCGCCGATATCTATCTCCGCGAGATGGTGGAGCGAGCGGTATCCGGTCTTCCTGCCGGCGCCTGAAGATATCGCCGAAAGACGGCGCCTGTGGACTCTGCTTCATGCTGTTAAGCAATCGAATTCTTTGACGCTGCAGGCAACTTGAATACTCTTTACAACGTCAACGTACCTTCGAAGGGTTGGCCTTCGAACATTTGGTACGACGACAAGGAGGACACATGGCAACCAAGAAAGCCGCCAAGAGGGCCCCCGCCAAAAAGGCGCCGGCCAAGAAGGCCGCGAAGAAGGCCGTAAGGAAGGCACCAGCCAAGAAGGCTGTCAAGCGGGCCGTAAAGAAGGCTCCAGCCAAGAAGGCCGTCAAGCGGGCCGTCAAGAAGACACCAGCCAAGAAGGCTGCGAAAAAGCGCTAGAACGCTCGTCGTTCTGATCAACTGAGAGGGCCGGCCAACCAAGAGGTTGGCCGGCCCTCTTTCTGTCGTATGAGATTGGGGCTGTCACATCATGTTGGCAGGGAGGCCGCGTGCCGGCCGATCAGGAATGATCAGGCGCGAATGATCAAGCAGTGACGCGGACAGCAGGGGCCGGTCTCGGGGTCATCGAACTCTTGATCCACGCCCTTCGAGTCGGATCCTCAGAAAAAATTAGCGCCCGTCGAAAATACGCCTCAGCCTCACGGGTTCGGCGTCTGCGGCTGGCGAACGCACCCAGGTAAGCGAACGGAATGTCGACATGTGAGAACGCTGCGGGGGTAGTGAGTTCAGACACCCACCACCAGGCACGCATCTCTCCGGCGGCGGGGTCGGCAAGCTCCGAAATCCGAATGTCGGCGCGGGCCCTGGTCGCCGTGTCTCCTGCCGCCGACGCCAACGTGACCGCTTCGCCCAGGAGATCGCGGGCAACATGGGAACGGCCGTCGATGATCATGAGCTCCGCAAGCCGCTCCAGCCATGGCGCTCGCTCTGGCCCTGTTGATTCGGTCAGCCGGGTATTGACGATCTCGAGAAACGACGAGATCGCGATCGGGCACGAAGCCGGCGACTCCTCCCCGGCTCTGAGCTCTGAGAGATGCACCGAAGCGCTGGCTTGGTCAAGGCGCTCCTCCACCGGCTCCATCGATGCCAGGGCTCGCTGAGCGATGGCACCGTGACGCGGATCGCAGTTGAGCGGGGCGAGGTGCAGAGGCAGGAACAGACCCGAGTCGCTGGATCCGCCCTCCACCTCGACGCGATACCCGAGGACAAGCGTGTCGAGATCGCCACCGCGAAACCCCCCGATCGGCTGCGGCCGCCTCGGCACGAGCCCAAGGCTCTTGACCACCTTGACCGCCGACTCGCTAGGCGTTTCTCCCGCTAAGAGGACCACAGCTGGCAATTCCCAAATATCGGAAAGCTCCGAGTGGCGCAGCCACACACGGGACGAATTGTCGGTGATCACTGGAACCACCTGAACTGCCGGGGTGGATGATCGATCAGGCGAACGGCGAGAAGCGAGCGCTACAACGTCGGGCATTACGTTGCAACGGTACTCCCGAGAGGATCGCCGGGCTGCGATTACCGATTCGGCGAATGGGCCGTCTAATCGTTGTCGTTGCCGATCGAAACGTAAGCACACTCCGTACAAACCCGGCGGACCAGGCCGACGGAAGATCCCGACTCCTTGAACTTGTGGACATGGTCTTCCGGGAGCTTGGGCTGTCGTCGGAGCTTGGCCAGCAAACCGGTGCTGGTTTCGGACGGGTGATGGCCCTCGAGCGCAAACCGAACCTCAGCGTCGGGGTCCACCGCAATCTCGACCGACGATTGTTCAACGAGAGTGGCACTGCCGTCCGGGCCGTGCTGGCGAGACGAGATGGCGCCTGGTCCCGAAACCGGTTCGGGAACGCGAACCCGGCCAAGGGCATCGGCCTCGTTTGGCACGGCATCGGCGGTGATCTTCTTTCTCCGGGCAGCCAGCGATGAGGCGCCCGCTCCGTCGGCGACCGAGTCCGGGTCGGCCGATCCGCCCAGCCTCGCCGCGATCGACACGGTGGGCTCCTTTCTGCTCGTTGATTTACGACCGGATTCGGCAGCAGCGGCCGGTTTGCGGGATGCGCCGGGCTTGGCCGCTTCCTCCGTCTTCGCAACGGCGTCCGGCTTCACCGGCTCCCTTCGCTTCAAGGAGGCAACCCTGGACGGAGCCTCGGGCTCGGCCGGCGAAGAGGTCTTGGCCTGCACCGGGTCCTTGCTTGTTTCCGTGCGCGTCTCCGTAATTGGGGCCGGTTTGACAGCAGGTGAGGAACGCTCCGGAGCCGCCGGTTGAGGCGGTCTGGTCGCAACCTGGCGTCGTAGGGCCCGAATCGCGTCCGAGTCGGAAACATGGAGAGGGCGGGTGAGCTTTGTCTCCGGTTCGAGTGACGGCTCCCCGTCCTTGCGCCTCGCCGACTCCTCCGCTGCCCTGCGATGGCGGCGCTTCTTCTTCTGAGCCGTCAGCCACCCGTCTTGCATGAAGGTGACGCCTTCATAGGCGAACTGGAGAGCATCGTCAGCCAGGAACTCGACCTCGTCGTCACCGAGGAAGAGGATGAATCGTTCGGCGATGTCCCGGGCGACTTCAACGTCGGCCAGGTAATACCGTCTTATCAGCTCCGAGTCGCGACGCATCTCAAGGTGGTACTCGTCGATCTCGAGAACCACCCTGACACCCGGATCCTTGTCACCCAGGGCACGGACTGACCCTTTGAATTGCACCTATAACCTCAGACCC
This sequence comes from uncultured Acidimicrobiaceae bacterium, assembly GCA_964586615.1. Taxonomy (GTDB): domain Bacteria; phylum Actinomycetota; class Acidimicrobiia; order Spongiisociales; family ZC4RG35; genus DATEEG01. The sequence continues at coordinate 12,114 of CAZPIZ010000027.1, forward strand.
CGATCGCGCCCGCTCGGAACACGTTCCCACACCGGAAGGGGCCGTCAAGGGAAGATTCTACGGCGGGATCATGGGTTATAGGCTTCAAGCGGCGGACAGGCACAGACCAGGTTGCGGTCTCCCCCGGCGCCGTCGATTCTCGAGACCGGGGGCCAGTACTTGGCGAGTCTTTGCCTCTGATCCGGAAAAGCCGCCGTTTCCCGGGAGTATGGGCGGTCCCAGTCGCTCGAAATGACGTCTGCGGCCGGGTGGGGTGCCATCCGTAGAGGGCTTTCGGACTCGGACCACTCCCCCTCCTCGACCCGGGCAATCTCCTCACGTATCGAGATCATCGCATCACAGAACCGATCGAGTTCCTCGATCCCCTCGCTCTCGGTCGGCTCGACCATCAGGGTCCCGGCCACCGGAAAACTGAGGGTTGGGGCGTGGAACCCATAGTCGGCGAGTCGCTTGGCCACGTCTTCGGCGGTGATGCCGGTCACGCTGGTTAACGGTCGTAAATCGAGGATGCACTCGTGTGCAACCCGGCCATTCAGCCCCGCGTACAGAACCGGATAATGGGGGTGGAGCCGGGTTGCCAGGTAGTTGGCATTGAGGATCGCCACCTCGGTTGCCTTCCGCAGTCCCTCTGGTCCCATCATTCTGATATACGCGTAGGAGATCGGCAGGATCCCAGCCGAGCCCCAGGGCGCCGAAGCCACCGGACCGATTCCGGTTGAAGGTCCGGCCTCGGACCGCATCGGGTGGTTGGGAAGAAACGGAGCCAGGTGCTCTTTGACGCCCACCGGGCCCACTCCGGGTCCTCCTCCACCATGGGGGATCGTGAAGGTCTTGTGCAGGTTGAGATGTGAGACATCGGCTCCGAACTTGCCAGGACGGGCGACACCCACCATCGCGTTCAGGTTGGCACCGTCCAGATACACCTGGCCACCGTGGTCATGAGTGATCCTGCATATCTCTTCAACCGCCTCCTCGAAGACGCCATGGGTTGATGGATAGGTGATCATCACCGCCGAAAGCCGGTCCTGATGAATCTGCGCTTTGGCAGCAAGGTCAACGACGTCGACGTTGCCCCGCTCATCACAGGCAACGACGACAACCTCCATCCCCGCCATGACCGCCGAGGCGGCGTTGGTGCCGTGGGCAGAGGAAGGTATGAGGCAAACCACCCGGTGGCCCTCGCCTTTGCTGCGGTGATAGGCCCGGATAGCCAGCAAGCCTGCAAACTCGCCCTGAGAGCCAGCGTTGGGTTGTAACGAGACCCGGTCATACCCCGTAATCTCGACGAGGTACCTCTCCAACCGCTCGATGAGCTCAAGGTATCCGCTCGCCTGGTCGAGCGGAGCAAACGGATGTACTTTGGCAAAGCCGTCCCATGTGATCGGAATCATCTCGGCCGTGGCGTTGAGTTTCATGGTGCAGGAGCCGAGAGGGATCATGGTTCGATCGAGGGCAAGGTCGCGATCAGCCAGACGACGCAAGTAGCGCAGCATCTCATGCTCGGACCTGTATCGATGGAAAACCTGATGGGTGAGGAAGTCGTCACTCCGCAGGAGGGCCTCCGGGATTCCTTCTGACTCCCGACCGGCTGGCTCGGTGATGCCGAAAGCGAGGACCAGGGCATCCACTATTTCAGGGGTGCTGGTTTCGTCGAAGGAAATTCCCACCCGGTCGGCGTCGACCAGACGAAGGTTGATGCCGGCGACGAGGGCACCATCCACCACTTGGCGGGCACGGCCCGGCACCCTTGCAGTAAGGGTGTCAAACCAGGTTGGGTTCTCGACCGCGATGTCGGCGGCGGCGAGCTCACCGGCCAGTCTCCCGGCAAGCTGATGGACCCGCCGGGCGATGGCGACCAGGCCCTCGGGCCCATGCCAGCAGGCGTACAGGGCGGCCATGACGGCCAGCAAGACCTGGGCGGTGCACACATTGGATGTGGCCTTCTCCCGCCGGATGTGCTGCTCACGGGTTTGCAGGGCAAGCCTGAAGGCGGTTCTTCCACCGCTGTCTTTGGAAACCCCGACCAGGCGACCAGGCAGAGCTCTCACCATCGACTCCCTAGTTGCGATGAACCCGGCGTGGGGACCGCCAAAGGCAAGAGGAACGCCGAAGCGTTGTGAGGAGCCAACCGCAATGTCGGCGCCTTGGGAACCGGGAGACGCCAGAAGGGTGAGAGCGAGAAGATCGGTGACCATGGCGATCAGTGCCCCGGCCTCGTGGGCCGTGGCGATGATCGGACGGTGGTCCGAGATCGTCCCGCTCGAACCGGGGTAGGCCAGAAGGGCTCCACAGGAACCCGCAAAGTCGAAGTCGCCCGGTCTGGCCACCTTCACCTCGATCCCTAGCGGCTCTGCCCGGGTCTGGCAGACTGCGACCGTTTGAGGATGGCAGTCTTCATCTACCCAGAAGATGGCCCGGCCGGCCGGTCCGAGGCGGCGGCACATCGTCATCGCTTCGGCGGCGGCGGTGCCTTCGTCGAGAAGGGAGGCGTTGGCGATCTTGAGACCGGTGAGATCGGACACCATCGTCTGGAAGGTCAGGAGCATCTCGAGGCGGCCCTGAGAGATCTCCGCCTGATAAGGCGTATAGGCCGTGTACCAGGCCGGGTTTTCGAGAACATTCCGGAGAATGACCGGCGGCGTGATGGTGTCGTAATAGCCGAGGCCGATCATCGACGTGAAGAGCTCGTTCTGCTTGGCCAACTCCGATAGCTCGGCCAGGACGGCCATCTCGGAGAGCTCAGGACCGAGCTCGAGAATTTGGTCGGTTCTGATTCCCCTGGGGACCGTTTGGGCGATGAGGTCGTCGAGGGAATCTGCACCGATCTCGGCCAACATCTTGGCGATGTCGGCGGGCCTCGGTCCAATGTGCCGGTCTGGAAAGCCGGAAAGGGCCTCCATAAGGCTCCCTTCTGATTCCGTCCCCCGACTGTCGGCCCGTTGCCTTCAGCCTCGCCTCAGCCGGGCGGTCCATCGGCCTGAGAGTTTGCGGGGAAGCGTTGCCCCTTCGGCGACCCTTGATCTTCGGCCCTTGGCGTATAGCTTTGGACTTTGCCGACCTAGTGGTCTCTCCCGCCCGGCGTCACAGGCAACGATCAATCTAGCGGCAACGCTCCATGTGGCGACGATTAGGTAGTGGGTCAGTTTGGTGAATCGGTGAGCTTGCAAAGCATCAGCGAAG
>CAZPIZ010000028.1:0-4793 GCA_964586615.1 uncultured Acidimicrobiaceae bacterium
TGGAAAGCTGGTATTGATGGGTCAACAACCGAATGTCGAGATCGACCTCTCCGATCTTCCAAGGCCAACGGCGGAGCCGGACCCCCCGCGTCGCTGGCGTCCGACCCGACCCGGCATCATCACCAGTCCCGACCAGATGCCGTGGGGTGGTGCCTTTGGCACTCCCGGACCGGACACCGGCTGGGCACTCAAGCTCGTCAGGTCAGCCGATCTTCCGGACCGATCCGAGGGACTGGAGTTGGTGCTCGCCGCTCTCATGGGGGCCCGAGCGTCGTTGCTCGGTCGGGCGCCGATCCCCGAAGACCTGGAGGTGGCCAAGATCCTGGTCGGGATCGGGAAAGGCGTGCCCTCCAAGCTCTCAGAGAGAAGGGGCCGGTGGATCGAGGCAACGGCCCACGAGCCTTCGCCAGGGCGGATTGCCGTCTCCGAGATCGAGCCCGACCTCCTGGTTCTGAAACCCGATCAAATGAAGCAACGGTTGCGGATCATCGGCAAGTGAGGTTTCGGTATATCACCGGAGAGGTGGTTCCGATCGCTGATCGGCTTACGTCTACCGTCTAAGCCATGAAGATCGTTCGATTCAAAACCGGGCACGACATCGCCTATGGATTGGCCGAGGCGGCCGGCGTCACCGTCTACCTGGGCTCACCGTTCGTAGCCTGGGAAGCGACCGAGACCCTGGTTCCCTGGGAAGCGGTCCAATTGCTCTCTCCGGTCATCCCCTCCAAGGTGGTGGCGGTCGGTCGCAACTACCTCGAGCATGCCGCCGAGCTCGGGAACCCGCTGCCCGAGGAGCCGATGATCTTCCTGAAGCCTGCCACCTCTGTCATCGGCCCGGAGGCGTCCATCGTGTACCCCACGTCCCAATCTCAGAATGTTCACCACGAAGCTGAACTGGCGGTGGTGATAGGTCGGGTGGCGAAGAACGTGGCTGCCGAAGATGCCGGGGGCTACATCTTCGGATACACAGCCGCCAACGACGTCAGTGCCCGCGACCTCCAGAAGAAGGATGGCCAGTGGGGGAGGGCCAAGGGCTTCGACACGTTCTGTCCGCTGGGCCCGGTGATCGAGACCGAGCTCGATCCGCTCGAACGGCTGGCGGTGGTCTGCCGCGTGAACGGAGAAGTGCGCCAGGCCGGCTTCACCACCGAGATGGTGTTCGGGGTGGCCGAGCTGGTCGAGTTCATTTCGAAAGTGATGACCCTTCTGCCCGGAGACGTCATTCTCACCGGGACTCCCTCAGGGGTGGGACCGATCAAGCCCGGTGACATTGTGGAGGTCGAGGTGGACGGCATCGGGGTGCTGGCCAATCCGGTGGTGGCCGGCCGATGACGACCCGTCTCCGGATCGCTCCATCCCCGACCGGCGCAATGCACGTCGGAACGGGGCGGACCGCCCTGTTCAACTGGCTGTATGCCCGTCATACGGGTGGGACCTTCATTGTCCGGATCGACGACACCGACGACGAGCGCAGCGATCCCAGGTTCGAAGCGGACATCCTGGAAGGTTTGCGATGGCTCGGTTTGCAATGGGACGAAGGCGTGGCCATCGGTGGTCCTCACGGGACCTATCGCCAGTCAGACCGTTACCCCCGGTATCGAGAGGTGGCCGCGAGCCTGGTGGCCACCGGGGCGGCGTATCCATGCTTCTGCACCCCCGCCGAGCTTGACGAACGTCGGAAGCAAGCGGAAGCCAGTGGGAAGCCACCGGGTTACGACGGCCGTTGTCGCGCCATCGAGCCGTCGGTGGCTGCCGCCCGCCGGTCGGAGGGGGAACCGGCCGCGATCCGGCTGGCAATTTCCCGACCAGGAGCCACCGAGTTCGCCGATCTGATCAGGGGAGAGATTCGGGTCGACCACGACCACCTCGACGACTTCGTGCTGTTGAGGTCTGACGGCCGCCCGACCTATCACCTCGCATCAACCGTGGACGACGTCGACTACCAGATCACCCACGTGGCTCGAGGAGAGGACTTGCTTCCCTCGACTCCGCGCCATATCCAACTGACCCTCGCCCTTGGTGCCCAGATCCCGATCTACGCCCACATTCCATTGATCCACGGCACCGACGGCAAACGCCTCTCGAAGCGGCACGGCGCCAAGGCAGTGATCGAATATCGTGAGGCCGGGTACCTTCCGGAGGCTCTCGCCAACTACCTGTGTCTGCTGGGATGGTCGCCGGGAGACGACCTCACGGTCTTTCCCCTCTCGCTGGCCATCGAGCGATTCGAATTGTCGGCAGTCTCGAAGAACCCCGCCGTTTTCGATCTGGCCAAGCTCGATTGGATGAACGGCGAGCACGTGAGGGCGCTGTCCGTAGACGATTATGTCAAACGTGCCCTTCCTTTCGTGGAGAAGGGTCTGGAGCGTCAGTTGTCGGCAGACGAACTTCGCAGATTCGAGGCCTTGGCTCCGCTTGTCCAGGAGAGGACCAAACTCCTCTCTGAAGTGGCCGATCAGATTCGCTTCTTGTTCGTAACAAAAGTCGACTACACCCTGGAAGCCGAAAAGATCCTGCGCGACCCGACAACCGCCGACGTAGTGACCTCAAGCAGCGGAGTGCTCATGACGGTGAAGGTCTGGAATGCGCCCGAAATCGAGCAGGTGTTGCGAGCCAATCTTGAGAACTTGGGGATTTCACCGAGGAAAGGCTTGCAGCCAATCCGGGCCCTGGTGACAGGGTCGACCGTGAGTCCGCCGTTGTTTGAGTCGATGGAGGTCCTCGGCAAGGACGAAACCCTCAAACGGCTAGTCGTCCCTCCGAGCACCTAGCCCTGGTCTGTACTCCCTACTCCCGACTGTCTACTCCCTAGGTCCAGTAGCCCCGACGGGATTCGAACCCGCGTTTTCGGCTTGAAAGGCCGACGTCCTAGGCCTCTGGACGACGGGGCCATACTTCGTGAATGGTAAAGGCCCCTTGTCCCACCCCGAAACCTAAGGTTATAGGCCGTGGAAACCGCGGCCTATAACCTTAGGTTCCCTCCATGGCCTGGATCTTGGCCAGGCGTCGCCGGTGGCGCTCTTCCCCGGTGAATTTGGCGGAGAGAAACGCTCGGGTCAGATCTTCGGCCAGCGCCGGCCCGATGACCCGGGAGCCGAGACAAAGGATGTTGACGTCGTCGTGTTCGACCATCTGATGGGCCGTGTAGGTGTCGTGGGCCACGGCTGCGCGGATCCCGCGGACTTTGTTGGCGGCGACGCAGGCTCCCGCCCCCGACCCACAAATGATCACCGCTCGGACCGCCTTGCCGTCCAGGACCGCCCGTGAGGCGGCAAGTGCCGTATCCGGATAATCAACCGGTTCGGTGCTATGGGTGCCTAGGTCGAACACGGCATGCCCCTCGTTGGCCAGAAACTTGGCCAGATGTTGCTTGAGTTCGAACCCGGCGTGGTCAGCGGCGACAGCAACTCGCATATTGACCAGGACGGTACACCACCCAGGTTTCCCGGCTCCCGCCGTAACATCGCCCGATGCCCGAAATCACCGTAGAGGGCGGGCACCAGCTCCGCGGCACCGTTGGAGTCTGTGGCGCCAAGAACGCCGCCCTCAAGGAAATGGTCGCCGCCATCCTTGCTCCGGGGCGACATCAGCTCACCAATGTGCCCGAAATTGACGACGTGACCCTGATGGGCGATGTCCTCGCCCATCTCGGGTGTCATGTCCGCCGCGAGAACGGTTCGCTATGGCTGGTCACCCCGGACGAGCTGATCCCGGAGGCCCCGCTCGAGCTGGTGCGGCGGATGAGGGCTTCGATCGTCGTCCTTGGCCCGCTTCTCGCCCGTTGCGGCGAGGCAAGAGTCGCCCTCCCTGGTGGCGACGACCTCGGGGCCCGGCCCATCGATATGCACCTTCAGGGCCTTGAGCGCCTTGGGGCCTCGTTCCGTCTTGTACACGGCGTTCTTGAGGCCCGGGCCGAGGGCGGTCTGGTGGGGGCTGAGGTGGAGTTGTCGTTCCCCTCGGTCGGGGCGACCGAGAACCTGATGCTGGCCGGGGTCCTCGCCAAGGGTGATACCACCATCGTCAACGCCGCCCGCGAACCCGAAATCGTTGATCTGGCGGACCAACTCGTGGCGATGGGAGCTTCGATCACCGGCGCCGGAACCGCAATCGTTCACGTCGAGGGCACATCCGACCTTTCACCTACCCAACACCGGGTGATCCCCGACCGCCTCGAGGCAGGCACCTACGCCGTGGCGGCGGCAATCACCGGTGGCGACGTGACCATCACCGGGTGCATCCCTACCCATCTGCGGATGGAGCTGGCCAAACTCGAGGAGGGCGGGAGCGAAGTCGAGCGCGGAGACGGCTGGTTGCGGGTGCGCGGCCCGGAGCGGCCGAAACCGGTCGACTTCGCCACCCTTCCCTATCCCGGCTTTCACACCGACATGCACCCGCAAATGGTGGCGCTTCTCTCGGTCGCCGGCGGAACCTCGATAGTCACGGAGAACCTCTACGACGCTCGATTCCGATATGTCGGCGAACTTGCTCGGATGGGTGCCGATATCACGACCGAATCTCAACACGCTGTCATCAGGGGTGTGCCCGAACTTTCGGGCTGCCCGGTTCTTGCCCCGGACATCAGAGCAGGGGCGGCACTGGTTCTGGCCGGTCTCAGGGCCGACGGGGTCACCGTGGTCGGCGACGCCTATCACATCGATCGCGGTTATGAAGACCTGGTCGGAAAGCTAAAGAACCTCGGGGCGGTCATCGATCGGCGTGACCCCTAGCGTGCTGGCGCGGATGGTGGCCGCGGTGCTGGCCACAACAACCCTGGCGGCCACAACAACCCTGGC
>CAZPIZ010000028.1:4893-14827 GCA_964586615.1 uncultured Acidimicrobiaceae bacterium
GGATGGTGGCCGCGGTGCTGGCCACAACAACCCTGGCGGCCACAACAACCCTGGCTGGCACGACAACTCTGGGCGGCACGGGCACCCCTGAGCCGCAGCCCCTTTCAGGCGGTCGAATCGAAGTGGTCGCTCCCGGGGGTGCATTCCTTCGCATCGGTGACGATCTCTACGAAGGACCGCTCGTGATCCTGGCCCGGGGAGACGGGGTGACGGCGATCGAAGCGCTGGCCCCGGAGGAGTATCTGCTCGGCATCAGAGAGGTTCCGTTTGCCTGGCCCGACGAAGCCTTGAAGACTCAGGCGGTGGCGGCCCGCACGTACCTGGCCCACACCCTCGCCGGTGGACGGACTGCCACCGGTCGTGAACACGGCTACGACATCTGCGCCACCACCGCTTGTCAGGTCTACGCCGGGGTGGCCGGCCTCTCTACGCCCGATGGCCTTCGCTGGCGGCAGGCGGTCGCCGAGACCGCCGGAGAGATCCTCGTCTATGACGGTCGGCCCGCCCAGACCCTCTACAGCAGCACTGCTGGAGCCCGCACCCGCGAGTCCGAAGACATCTTCCCCGGTCTCGATGTCCCCTATCTAGCGGCCGTCGACTCGCAAGGTGAAGATTCGCCCTTCATTCGCTGGTCGTTCTTCGTCAGCCATCGTGAGATGGAAGCTCTTCTCGAACACGCCGAGCTTCTGCACGGGCCCCTCGATTCGATCTCGGTGGAAACCACTAGCGATGGTGATGGGCCCTGGGAGGTGGTGGTGACCTCTGGAGGCCGCCAGGAGAGGGTTGCCACTTACCGGTTCCGGTCGTTGATCAACGCAGCCGCCGGCGACCTCATGCCCGGCAAGCTGCCGGCTAATCGCCCGGACGGGCGCCGATACCCGCAGACCGTCTTGTCTGGCACCTACACGATCCGGACCGATACCGAGATTTCCTTGAGACCCGGGGCCGGTCCGATCTGGTCCCCAAGTCGATATTTCGTCCAGGGGGAGGGCTGGGGTCACCAGGTCGGGATGAGCCAATACGGTGCCCTGGCAATGGCGGACAGGGGATCGACCTACTCCGACATTCTCTCCCACTACTACGGAGGTCTTCGTCCGCAGCCGGCATCCGGGTGGCTGCCCGAGTCGATCCTGGTCGGCGTGGTGATCGGGGCCGATGAGATCATCATCAACGCCGAAGGCGGAGCCAATGTCTTGATCGATGGCGAGCAGGTGGCGCCAGCAGAGTTGGGGATCTGGCGGTTTCGGCGGGAGGAGGGAAGCGTCGTGACCCGGGTTCCGATCGGTCTCGGGACCACACCCGAGGTCAAAATTCCGCGCATTTCACACGGACGAGCCGGCTCCCTGTTGCGCTTCGACATATCGGCTCCGGGCTACGTGGAGATCGAGTTGACGTCCCGCGGACAGCGGGTCGGCGGCATCGAACTCGGTCTGGTCGAAGCGGGCCAGTACGAGTTTGCAATGACCGATCTACTCGAAGAGCAGTTCGATCCCCGACGGACCATGCGAGTGGTGATCGAAACCACCTCACCCCGGGGTGGGGACCTGATTTCCCTGACAATTGTTCCCGGAATCCGGTGACCAACAAGGATCTTCCGGGTTTGGGAATGCCCGCTACCTCCGGGTACGTTGTACCGGGACATGTCTGAAACCACCGTCAGCGACGCCCCGATTTCCGAAGAGGCGACCCCCGAGGTCGACCTTGCCCTTCTCGAGGAAACCCTCGAATACATTCGCCCAGCAATTCAGATGGACGGTGGCGATCTGGTGCTGCTTGGGGTCGACGAGGGGACGGTCAACCTTCAGATGGTCGGCGCCTGTGGTGGTTGCCCGATGTCGATGATGACCCTGAAGGCCGGGATCGAGCGGATCCTGATCGAGCGGGTCCCCGGCGTAGTCGTCGTCAACGCCACTTAGAAGTAGGCAGTCGGGGTTGTGAGAACCCCAAACCTCTTCCCCTTAGGCTGACAGGGTGCCGTCAGACCTGATCGAGTCCGCTCTCGCCGGGGATCGACGCGCTCTCAGCCGTCTCATATCGACGGTCATCGAGACTCCCTCCCCGGAATTGCTCGCTCAGATCCGACAACAGCGCCGCGGCACCCACATCGTTGGCATCACCGGGCCGCCTGGCGTCGGAAAGAGCACGCTTGTCGACAAACTCGTCACCCACTACCGGTCACAGGGCGCAAGGCCCGGGGTGGTTCTGATTGATCCCTCGAGCCCCTTTACCGGGGGGGCCATCCTTGGCGACAGGGTGCGGATGCAGGCGCACTCCGACGATCCCGACGTTTTCATGCGATCCCTCGCCACCCGCGGCCAGCTCGGCGGCCTGGCGGCAGGAGCAGACGCGGTCCTGGCGGCACTCGATGTGGCCGGGTTCACCCCGCTGCTTCTCGAGACGGTGGGGGTTGGTCAATCAGAGCTGGATGTCATCAACGTCGCCAACACTGTTGTTGTGGTGCTACATCCGACCTGGGGTGACGACGTCCAAGCGGCCAAGGCCGGCCTGATCGAAGCTGGCGCCATTTTCGTCGTAAACAAGTCCGACCTCTCCGATCCTGATCGGACGATCACCGAGATCAAACAGGTCCTGGCCATGGGCACGCGAACCAGCTGGGTGCCACCCGTGATTGCTACCTCTGCCGTTTCAGGTGCTGGGATCGGCCCGCTGGTCGAGGCGATCGAGAGTCATCGGATTCATCTCAGCGCCGATTCCCCAACTGTTTAAAGGGCCTGCTGGTTAGACGTCCCGAATCGCACCCTTGAGTTCGGCCTGGGCCGCCGCCAGACGGGCGACCTTTACGCGTGGAGGGCTACAGGAGACGTAGTCGAGACCAGCTTCCCGGCAAAAGGCAATCGAATCTGGGTCGCCGCCATGTTCTCCACACACACCAACTTTCAGGCGCTTGTTCGCTTGCCTCCCCTCCGCCGTTGCCATTCGTATCAGGCGACCGACACCGACGGGATCGAGCGTTTGAAACGGATTGGCGCTCAGGATCCGTTGTTCCAGGTACTGGCTGAGGAACCGCGCCTGGGCATCATCACGTGAGAGTCCATAGGTCATCTGGGTGAGGTCGTTGGTGCCGAACGAGAAGAAGTCGGCAACCGAAGCAAGTTCGCCTGCGATGAGCGCTGCTCGTGGCAGCTCGATCATTGTCCCGACCGGGATGTTGAGCTGGAGCCCGCTCTCTTCTGAGTATTGCTTGACGTGCTCCTCGATCATCAACCGCATCCTCTTCAGCTCCTCGGCATCCGCTACCAGCGGGATCATGATCTCCAGGTGTGGGTCGCCTCCCGCCTCGAGCCGCCGGACCACCGCCTCCAGAGCGGCTTCTACCTGCATCCGATAGAGCTCGGGCCTGATCAGCCCGAGACGGACCCCGCGGAGGCCCATCATCGGGTTGACTTCTTCCCATTGCTCGACCTGGGCCGACATCGTCTGGAGATCGGTGATGCTCTGTAGCAGCGGAACCCTGCGGTACATCTCTTGCTCGATCTCCATGCGGGAAGGCAGGAACTCGTGAAGGGGTGGATCCAAAAGGCGGACCACAACAGGGAGTCCATCCATCGCCGCCAGCAGGCCTTCGAAGTCGGCGACTTGTAGCGCCTTGAGATCGGCCAGGGCGGCACGTGCTTCCTGTTCGGTGCCGAGGATGACCCTCTGCACGCCTTTCGTTCTTTCGCCCATGAACATGTGCTCGGTTCGGGCGAGGCCGATTCCCTGGGCTCCTGCCCGACGGGCGGTGGCTGCGTCCTCGGGGGTGTCGGCGTTGGCCCAGACACCGAGGCTCCGGATTTCATCGGCCCAGGTCAGCAAGGTCTCCAACTCGGGCACCGGTCGCGGTTCGATCAGGGGTTGGGCACCGAAGTAGATCGAGCCGGAGGTTCCGTCGATGGTGAGCAGGTCGCCTTCGTTGATCTCCTGGGACCGGACCGACGCCCTTGAACCATTCTCGTCGACCGCCAGGCCGGTGGTTCCGATCACCGCCGGCTTTCCCATGCCGCGAGCTACAACCGCTGCGTGGCTTCCTCCTCCACCCCTTGAAGTAAGTATCCCGGCGGCAGCGGCCATGCCATGGATGTCGTTGGGGGTCGTCTCCGGCCGAACCAGTAGTACGGTTTCGCCAGCCTTGGCCCACTCGACCGCTCGATTGGCGGAGAAGACCGCTTTGCCGACAGCGGCACCAGGGCTGGCGCCAAGTCCACTTGCGATCGGTGGATCGGCTCGAGCCTGGTCTATCCGGGCCCTGTCTAGTTGTTCGAGCGAAGCCGGGTCGACCAGGTTGACGGCCCCCTTTCGGTCGATGATCCCTTCCTTCACCATGTCCACGGCGATCTTCACTGCGGCTTGTGCTGATCTCTTGCCAGACCTGGTCTGGAGCATCCACAGATCTCCGCGCTCGATTGTGAACTCGACATCGCACATGTCTTTGAAGTGGTGCTCGAGTCCATCCATCACGGAGAGCAGTTCGGCGTGGCAGTCGGGATGAATCTTGGCGAGATCGTCGAGGGTGGCTGTGTTGCGGGTGCCAGCGACTACATCCTCGCCCTGGGCCCGAACCAGGTAGCTGCCGTACGGCGTGTTCTCACCCGTGGAAGGGTCGCGGGTGAAACAGACTCCCGTTCCCGAAGTATCGCCCAGGTCTCCAAAGACCATCATTTGGACGTTGGCAGCGGTTCCGATGTCGTCGGGGATCTTGTTTAACTCTCGGTACGTCTTGGCCCGTTCGTTACCCCAGGACGAGAAGACCGCACCGATGGCCCCGCGTAATTGCTCGCGGGGGTCCTGGGGGATGCGGCCCTTCCCGGAACCATCGACGATCTGTATGAACCTTCTGGTGGCGTGGGCCAGGTCCTCGGTGGTAAGCGAGGCATCGTCCTCAACGCCCCGGCTGGCCCGAAGATCGGTCAACACTTCCTGGAATAGGTGCTCGGGGACACCCAGAACCACTCCTCCATACATCTGCACGAAGCGGCGATAGGCATCCCATGCAAAATGGTCGTCGCCGGACCATGACGCCAGCAACCCGACCACCACTTCGTTGATGCCGAGGTTGAGGACGGTGTCCATCATGCCGGGCATCGAGAACTTGGCGCCGGAGCGCACCGAAACCAGGAGGGGGGCGGGCCCGCCCCCAAAATTGCGTCCGCTCTCCTTCTCCAAGATGCCGACGGCCTCGTCTACCTCATGCCAAAGCCCTTCGGGGACCGATCGATGCTTCATGACGTGCCGGCAGGCGTCGGTGGTGATCGTGAAGCCTGGAGGGACCCGCAAACCCAGCCGGGTCATTTCCGCAAGTCCGGCGCCCTTGCCGCCGAGGAGCTCGCGCATCGAGGCGTCTCCCTGAGAGAAGTCGAGTACATAGCCCATCAGCAACAAAGCTAATGCCTTTCGCGCGAGCTTCGGTCAAAACCGTTCGCGAAGGCCAAATCCGCTTGCGAGGGATGCCCATAACATTAGGTTTCGGGTTCTCTCATGCCGACCACCGTTGCTCTCGCGCATGCCACCGGGTTTTGTGGGGGTGTTTGGAGGCCGGTTGTGGCGGCACTTCCGGAGGATTTCGAGACCAGGGTGTGGGACTTTCCTTGTCATGGTTCGGCCCCCAAGCTGGAGCATCCAATCGACTGGTGGGCCATGGGGAACTGGGCGCTTCGACAGGTGACAGGTGTGAGCGGTCCCTTGATCGGCGTCGGTCATTCGATGGGCGGGGCGGCCTTGCTGATGGCCGAGATCACGGCACCGGGGACCTTTTCCGAGCTGCTGCTGGTCGAACCGATCGTGTTCCCTCCTCCCTTCGGGAGATACGAGGCGCCCATGGCCGCACTGGCCGAGAAGCGGCGGAACCACTTCCCATCCCGGGATGAGGCCCGGGCCAACTTTGCCGGCAAGCTCCCGTTCTCTTCCTGGGATCGGCTGGCGCTCGACGGATATGTCGAATGCGGCCTGGTTGAAACGGATGAAGGTGCCGAGCTGGCTTGCCGGCCCCTGGATGAAGCGGAGATCTACCGGGCCGCCACCCAACACGGAGCCTGGGATCTCCTGGGGAAGGTAGAGGTGCCGGTATCGGTTCTGGCGGGTGAGTCCTCCGCCACCCACACTGCCGACTTCGTGCGGTACCTGGCGAGCCAGATTCCCCACTGCGAGTTCGAGATCGTGCCGGGCACCGGTCATTTTCTCCCGATGGAGATGCCGGAACTCTTGGCCAATCGGATCGGGCGGATCGGGGCCCGGCTTACATCCTGAACCTGGCTGCCACGATCCCGGCCGAGAGGAAGAGGCCGAAGAGAAGGTGGAGCCGGGCGGTCCCCGCCAACAACGGGATGAGGTCGGCGCCTTCGTCGTGGCTCGCAATCCGATTGAGCCGCGGCACCAGCGGCACCGCCAACAATGCCGTCAACGTGGTGGGAGGTGTGACCCGGGCCGTCGCCAGGATCAACGTGATGGCGAGGGCACCCCAGGTGAGTTCGGTGTAGAGCCTCCGGGTGCGCCGGAGACCCAACAAGACGGCCAGGGTTCGTTTTCCCACCCGGGAGTCGGTCTCGATGTCCCTGAGGTTGTTGGCGACGAGGATCGCCGCCGCCAGCATCCCGACCGGGATGCCCAGAAACCACACCCAACCGGGCGCCGAACCGTCGTGGACCAGGCGGCTTCCACCGGTCGCCACCAGCCCGAAGAAGACAAATACGAAGAGTTCACCGAGCCCCCGGTATCCGTAGGGGATGGGCCCGCCGACGTAGCCGAGCATCGCCAGGACCGAGGCGACGCCGATCACGATCACCACCGGGCCGGCCAGGAGGGTCAGACCGATTCCGCAGACCCCAGCTACTCCGATGGCTGCCCAGGCGGCGACCCACATCTGACGGGCGCTGATGACTCCGGAGGCAACCATCCTCGCCGGACCGATCCGATCGCCGGGATCGGCTCCCCGGGCGGCGTCAGAGGCATCGTTGGCGAAGTTGGCCGCGACCTGGATCGCCAGGGCACCTATCAACGCAAGGCCGAAGGCCCGCCAATCAAAGGCTCCGTCGTAATAGGCAGCCACCGACCCGACCAGAACCGGTACCACCGCCGCCGGCAGCGTCCTAGGCCGCGCCGCCTGAACCCACCACCCACCACCCATCACTCACCACTCCTCTAGTAGTGCCACGGGAACTTGCGGTAGTCCGGGTCCCGCTTTTCGAGGAAGGCGTCGCGTCCTTCGGCCGCTTCCTCGGTTCCGTAGGCGAGGCGGGTGGCTTCGCCGGCAAAGAGCTGCTGGCCGACCAAACCGTCGTCGATCATGTTGAAGGAGTACTTGAGCATTCGCTGAGAAGTGGGGGACTTTGCCCCGATTTCTGCCGCCCATTCGAGGGCGACCGTCTCGAGTTCGGAGTGGGGCACCGAGGCGTTCACCATCCCCATCGCCTTGGCCTCGTCGGCGCTGTAGTTGTGTCCCAGGAAGAAGATCTCCCTGGCCCTCTTCTGGCCGACCATCCGCGCCAGGTAGGCCGATCCAAAGCCTCCGTCGAAGCTGGCGACGTCGGAGTCGGTTTGCTTGAACAAGCCGTGCTCCCTGCAGGCGATGGTGAGGTCGCACACCACATGGAGCGAGTGGCCGCCGCCGACCGCCCAACCGGGAACCACCGCAAGCACGATCTTGGGCATGAACCTGATCAGCCGCTGGCACTCCAGAATGTGGAGCCTCCCCAGCTTGGCCCGATCGATACCATGGGCGGTCTCGTCCTCGGAATACTGGTAGCCGTCGACGCCCCTGATTCGCTGATCGCCTCCAGAACAGAATGCCCACCCGCCATCCTTGGAAGACGGACCGTTGCCCGTAAGCAGGACCACCCCGACGTCGGGGGTTTGGCGGGCGTGATCAAGAGCCGTATAGAGCTCGTCGACGGTGTGAGGCCGGAAGGCGTTGCGAACCTCGGGTCGGTCAAAGGCAATGCGGACGGTGCCCTGACCGACGGCTCGGTGATAGGTGATGTCGGTGAAGGAGAATTCCTCGACCTGGGTCCAGTGGGCGGGATCGAAATGCTCGGAGATCACGGGTTGAATGTAGACACCACCCCCCGTTTTGGCGCGTACGATCGACACCAGGGGAGCAGAACCACGCGCCAACAAGGTTTTGGAATAGCGCCAGAACAGGGTTTGGAATGACCGACCGCCGTCTAACACAACAGGCCAACTTTGCTCCGGACGCCGTCTTCTTGGAGACCGGGGACCAACGCCTCACCTACAGCGAGGTAGAGCAGCGGGTTTCTGTGCGGGCCAGAGATTTGGGGGATAGGACCGGCCAACAGATCGTGGTGCGACCACGGATCGACGTGGAATCGGTTGTCGAGCTCTTGGCCGTGACTCGGGTCGGAGCCACGGCAGTAGTGGTTTCGCCGCAGTTGTCCCACGACTTGGCCGCCGCCCAGATCGAGGCTGCTTCGCGGGAAGCACGTCCCTGCCAGTCGATCCTCTTCACCAGCGGGAGTTCGGGTGGACCTAAAGGGGTGCGCTTTAGCGCTGCAAACTGGGAGGCGGCCGCCGCCGCGTCGATGGCGAGTCTTGGACACGGCCCGGGGGATCGTTGGCTGTGCCCATTGCCGCTTCACCATGTCGGTGGTCTATCCATAATCCTCCGAAGTCTGGCTGCCGGGGGACATGTGATGCTTGCAGCAGATCTCGATCAGGCGTCCCGGTGGTTGGACCGGGTGCAGTTTGCGTCGACGGTTCCAACCCAGCTTCACCGGATTCTCCTCCGCCGGTCCGACGCTTTCACCAATTCGCCGCGTGTGCTGGTAGGCGGGGGGCAAGTCGACCGATGGCTGCTGGACAAAGCGACGACGGCGGGTTTGACCGTCCTCCCAACCTACGGGATGACCGAGACCACATCCCAGGTGGCCACCGCCCGGTCCGGCGATCCAAAGCGTCGACTGTTCGCCCTTCATGGGGTCGAAATCCGGATCGGTGCGGAGGAACAAATCGAGGTGAAGGGACCGACTGTTTCCCTGGGCTACGTTGGTGAGCCCGAGCGTTCTCAGGGTGATTGGTTTTATACCTCTGATCGGGGCCGCATCGAGCCGGACGGTTCACTGGTGGTCCTAGGAAGACTCGATCGCTTGATCATTAGCGGGGGAGAGAAGGTCGATCCCTCGCAGGTGGAGACGGCGATCGGGGGCCATCCCGATGTTGTCGAGGTGGCCGTGATCGGGCTGCCCGACGAGGAATGGGGTGAACTAGTTGCCGCCGCCTACGCAGGATCGCCCAATCCCGAGCAGCTTCGGGTTTTCATCGCAGGCCAAGTTCCCAACTACGCCGTGCCGAAGCGTTGGCGCCTGGTCGAGGCCCTTCCCCGGACAGAACTCGGCAAGGTCGATGGAGCCGCGCTCCTATCCCTGTTCGACTCCTAACGCACCACGCGCCACGCATCTCTCACCACTCACCACCGCGCTCCCGCTTCACGGCGCTTCGTCTCTTCTTCTGCTCGAGGCGCTTTTTTCGCGAGGAGGTGGTGGGTCTGGTTGGCCTCCGCCGGCGGGGTCGATGGGCGGCCTCGTTGAGGATGGCCGCCAGGCGCTCTGTGGCTAGTCGGCGGTTCTGGGTTTGGCTGCGGGTCTCATCGGAGGACACACTCACGACCCCGTCGACGGCTCGCTTGCCCAGCCTTCGGAGCATGTGTTCCTTGAGCGGTTCCGGAATCGAAGGTGACCGCCCTAGATCGAAACGAACCTCGGCCCGAGTGTGGGAGCGGTTGGCGTGCTGACCACCGGGCCCACCAGAAGGGCTGAAGGTCCACGACAGCTCCGAGTCGGGGATGACATGATCGGCCACGAGCATGTCCGGATTGTTGCGGAGCCGCAACTCAACCGCCTATTTGGTCAACCGCTTATCTGGCAAACCGCTTATCTGGCAAACCGCCGATCTGGTCAACCGCTTAGTTCGACCAACGGCCGGTTTT